>CAZLOQ010000034.1:0-41967 GCA_964561125.1 uncultured Chitinophaga sp.
AGATCAATGACTTCAGCGGCGAGTGTCATAGCGGGGACTGGGGGTGAGGGGTGGGTGGTCAGTGGGCAGTGGGCAGTGGGCAGTGGGCAGTGGGCAGGGCAGTGTGATCGGCAGTTCAGCCGGGACGCTGCATGCGTTTGAAGGCTTCCTGCATTTCTTCGAGGGTGATTTTGCCGTCTGCGTTGGTGTCTGATCGATCGAAGAATTCAGGGCGAGGATGCTCGTCTTTGGTGACGGCGCCGTCTTTGTTTTTGTCCATCCCTTCGAATATCGCCTTGGGGTCCATCGGCATGCCACCGCCAGCGCCGGGACCACCTGCTCCGGGGCCGCCCCCTGCTGTGCGATCACCGGCACCGCGATCACCCGAGCCACCCGCGGCCTTGCGGTCGGGGGTATCGAGTTTCTCGCGGTTTCTTTCCGCCTCTGCGGATTTTTCGGCTTCGAGTTCCGCGAGTTCCTGGGAGAAGTGTGTGCGAGGGCTCATGACGACCATCTCACCTACAGCCACGCCATCCAGAATCTCCATGTATTCATCGTTGGCATCGCCGACTTTGAGCTCTCTGCGTTCGGCTTCCTTACCGGAGGCGGTCAGCACGTAGGTGTAGTAGTGCCCGGAGAAGGAAACGACCGACTGCACGGGAATCTGGAGCGTGGGTTCCTTGCGGTCTTCGACAACCACGCGGATCTGAGCAGTCATTCCGGGTTTGAGTTTGCGGATGCGGGCACTGTCGTCGCGGATTTCGATGATGGCCTCGTATTCCTTCAGATCCGTGTTCGGCCAGCTGCCGGGGAGCGGAACGGAGGAGATGCTTTGCAGTCGGCCGCGGTAAGGGTCGCCGGGAATGGCATCGACCTCAATTTCGACAGGCTGCCCGATCATCACGCGACTGATGCGGGATTCGTGAATCCGCGCGTCGATCTTCATATTTTCGAGGTCAGGCAGATTGATCACGGCCTGGCGTTCGCGAACGGCAGCCCCCTCTTCAATGACAACAGGTTCACTGCCACGGCTGCTTTTCTGAGAGGCGTAGACGACTTCACCAGCCTGGGTAGCGACCAGCCGGCAGGCTTTGATCTGCCGCTGGAATGTCTCCAGCTTTTCTTCCTCGACGGACAATGTGAGCGCTGCGGCGTCGTAGGCGGCCTTCATCTGTGTCATCAGGGCTTCGCCCTCAAGCCGGGCTCGCTGAGTTTCGCGTTTGGAGTCTTCGGCGGTCTGACTGAGTTCTTTTTCCTTTTTGGGCTTGGTGTATTTTACGAGGACTTCGAGTTTTCCTTTGTTGACCCCGAGCAGGATCTGGGACTGAGTGACCTTGAGGCGGGCACTTTCGAGCTGATTGACGTTGGCGTAACCCAGCCGCGCCTGGTCCCGGATACGCTCGTATTCTTCCTTGTTGATCGACAGCTCTTCTTCGGTCTTCTTGATGTCACCTTTCAGCGTTTCCAGCTCCTGCTGGTATTCTCCGCCGGGCGATGTGTAGGACACGAGGCTGAGCTGGGCCAGGTCTTCAGCAAGCCGCGCTTTGGCCACGTTGCTCTCGTTGGTTGTTTCCTGAATCTCGATGTCCTTGCCGGCCTTTTCCAGATTGGCCCGCGCAGTTGTCACCTTGATCTGCTGTTCCTTTTCCTTCTCCACAAGTGTCGAAGAATCAAGTTCACAACAGACGTCGCCGGCGATGTAGTCGCCTTTGCGGACCTTCTGGCGGTCCTTCACAAGCAGTTCAGTGTGTTCGCCAAAGACCAGCTCGTAGACCTTTTCACGACCGTCTTCAGCCACCAGTTTCACCGATTTGACAGATTCTGAGGCTGAATCCAGAAACTGCAGCACCCCATCGAACTCCGCCACAGTCGGGGCATTGACCTTGCTGCCTTCAGAAACCAGAGAAATGATCGTTGTGGATCCCTCAACACTGTTGCTGAGTGTGGAATTGCGCAGGCTGTCCACCGTTCCGTTTTCGGTGATGACGATGCGGAACGGACCTTTTTCGGCGCGCCTGGCGATCCACGTGGAAGTGCCCGCACTGCTGCTGGAGCCACCGAAAAGACTTTTCACCTGTTCAGGAAAAAAGATCCAGCCGGAAACACCGGCCGACACGGTGATCAGGAAAAGAATAATCAAAACCGCGCGGCCGGAGCGCCGGGGCTGTGCTGTGTGTGACATCCGAATTGGCCTTTGGGTCAGTTTTGGGGGGCCGGCGCAGTTTCCTGCGGGAGCGGAACGGGAGGGACACCTGTGGGGGCGCTTGCAGGCGGGGAGACGAGCGTGGCTGGATCTGATGATTGTTGCAGGTAGAAGCGATCAGTCCAGAGCCCACGGGCATCTATATCCATGATACCCATATCCCTGAAGATGTTAAGCCGATTTGTCTCATAAGTGACCCAGTCGCCGATAAGTGAGTTCTGCGCCTGCAGGACTGCGTCGAGTGCGTTGACCAGGCTGAGTGCATTTGTTTGCTGGGATCCCTGAGCCTGGAGTGACGCACTGTCATACTGCAGGGCTGCATTACGAACCGCAGTCCGGTCAATCAGCAGACGATATTCCTGCACCTTGATCTGGCGATAGCTCTGACGAATCCCCAGCTTCACCCGGTCCTCCAGCTCCATGTAAGCCCGACGGGACCGCTGGAAATTTACCAGGGATTCGCGGTAGATGTTGCGTTCCAGAACCTGATCAAGAGGTGTGGTGAACTGCAGGCCCGCACTGTGGCTGGTGGAGCGTCGGGCGTCGGGATTCAGGCCCTGACTTCCGCGGAACGTCACATCCAGTCCGGCTTCCAGCCGATTTGCGGCAATCTCCACATCGCGTCGGGCATCCATGACAGCAGCCCTCGCATTCATCAGATCATGGCGATATTCCAGACCCAGCGCCACGACTTCCTCAACATCCGGAAAACGCATGGTGTCATCCAGCGTAAAGGGGATGATCGCCACCTGCTCCACCCGCAGTGATGCCTGAATGACCTCAAGGCTCTGAGCCATTCTCAGGAGATACTTGTCCCGCAGATCCCGTGCACCGCTGGCGGCTTCAATGAGCAGTTCCGGGATGGAGTAGGACTCGGCGGCCCGGCGGTCTCCGGAACGCGGGAGCTCCTGCCACTGTCCGGGGAGCTCCCCAAGCTCAATGCGGCCGCTGCTGTCCGTGTCGAGTGCTTTCAGCAAAGACTCTTCAGAGTCGTGCTGCAGAAGTTCCGTGAGCATTCGCAGAAGTTCGTCACCAACCGCGAATTCACGCTCGGCAAGGCGGAAGAGTCGAACGTCCTTGACCAGTCTTGCCTCAAGTTCCGTACGTTCTTCTTCTGAGCGGAAGTAGCGGAGTCCGAATGCGGAGGCCTGCCAGTCATTACGAGTCCGTTCGAGGAGTTCGTTGAGCGGTCTGAAATCCTCGCGGACGCGTTCAATGCCCGCGATTCTCAGCTGATCCCGAGCAGCGGCGAGCGCTTCAACGTAGGCCCTGACGGTGGCGAGGGCAGGGCCCTGAGGTGCCCCGTCGTCGCCCGCCTCCGTCGGCAGCAGTGCTTTACCAAGCTTCTGCTGGAGCTCACGCAGACTGCCCTCAATGTCGATCAGCTCCTGTGAAATAAGCTGGAAGCCTGTAAGCAGAGACTGGTCGACTTCCAGATTCACATTCGTCGGCAGCCCCAGATTGATTTTGAAAGCATCCTGCTGATCTGCCAGCTGTCGTCGGTTGTTCTCCAGCGTGGCGAGGCTGCGGTTGAGCCGATCGCGCAGCTGCAGGTAGGAAAGACTTGTCGTTTGCTGTTTCTTGAAGTCGATCAGTTCGGTGGCGGCGGCGCGGTATTCGGGGTCGTCCGACAGCGCCAGCACCTGTTCTTCCTGAGCCGGTGCAAGTTTGCCCCGCCATTTCAGCCAGTTACCGTCGTAGAACAGCTGATTCTGCAGCTCGGCCGGAATCTGCAGTCCCTGAAATCCATCGAGAGCAGCGTTCACCACACCGGGTTCGCGCGTGTCACGGGCTTCCTGTGCCGCCAGTTGCTCATTCAGCTGGCGAATGTTGTTCAGAGTATTCAGGATCGCCTGCTGCTGCTGCATCAGCTGCAGAAAGCTGGCGGTCACTGTCACAAATAACTGCTGACGAAACCGCGCCAGTGTGCGCACGTCGTACAGCACCCGACGTTCAGCCTGTGTCAGGTTTTCCAGAGCGATTTTGCGGCCGGCCTGAAAGAGCAGCGGCTGCGTCAGACTGTAGCCAAGGCTGGGTGCGGAATTCTGGTCACCGTTGCCGGCAAATGCCCACGTAACGGAATTGGCAATATCAACAGCAATCTGACCGCCCGTCGGCAGCGCCTGGCTGAGACCAAACGACTTGTTCAGGCCGATCGAGCCATCACCCCCTGCATCGCTCCTTCCCGTCACCCCGATACCAGGTTCGCTGCGCCCTGTATCCAGGTAGCGAACGCCCAGTCGGAATCGTTCCGCAGTCAGATCCAGCGCACTCAGATACAGATTCTCGATGTTGTTCTGGTATTCACGGCTGTGAATCGTGGCCAGATCGAGTGCCTCAGGAATGGACACCTGCGGCAGCTCCACTTTGGCATGGGCCACAACCGGGTCCACTCCCTGAAGTTCAATCCCGTAGGGTGTCAGCCACTGAGGATTTTCAAGAGCGAACGAAACACCCAGTTTGTGCCAGCCCTTGTAGCCCCTGCGACCACTCACTGTGTGCATCACCTCGTGCGCAGTCGGGTCGTCCGGAGGCAGCGGGATCCGATCCGGATCATGCGGATCATAAAAGCGACTGCGCGGATCCGGTTCCAGATCGAAACGTGGAACCACCCAGTGTTTGTCGTTGAGCTTTTCGGTGATGGCGGAATAGGAATCGCGGTCCGCCTGCTTCCGCCAGAATTGTCTGGAACAGCCGGAAAGGCCTGTGAACCCGGCGATCCCTGCCAGAAGCAGCGCGAGTTTTTTCTGTATGGATCGATGGCGAAACTGACTGAGCATCCTGCCCTTCTCCCTCGCTGCGGCAACAAAATCCTGCCGCATTTCCAACTGCGACCCCACCCCGGAAAACCGGCTGCAGGCCGCACGTTTTCCTGATTCTCCGGCAGATCCTGCCGCACTGGTAAACTGCAGCGGATATTCCGGCTGTATCGATTTCGTCAGTTGTGCGGCTGGTGCTTCAAAGGAATCCGCATTCACCGACAAATCAGCAGGAATCGGATCTGTGATCAGGGGATTTGGGGAAGACACGAAGAGCCACACCGGAGAAGCCGGCAACCAGTCTGCCACTCCATCAGCCCGCCGTGAAAAAATCCTTTCTCACATACACATCTCGCCCACGCAGCGCAAGTCCGGGATCGCTCACCTACTTCCTGCCCGCAGCGTGAAACGGGTGACCACAGACGCGAACAGTGCTTGCCTGGGGCCCTTTGTCTCCATCTTCCTCCACAAATGTCACTTTGGCATCAATATCCAGATCCTCAAAGCGTCCGTCGAGAACTGAGTTGCGGTGGAAGTAAAGCCGACGGCCGTCGGGCGTTTTCAAAAATCCATAATCCTCCAGCGGAAACAGCTCCGACACAACAGCGTGCGGTTCCGGCACATGATTCTTCACATCGCCCCGGATTTCACGTGTGTAATCTTCCAGCTGTCGACGCATGGCCCTGAAGGCGTCGCGAATCGCTACGTGCGCGTCTTCGTGTGCGTGATGTGCTTCGGGATGTCTGTTCACCACCAGTTCCCTGCGGGGAACTTCAAGGCGGATCATGACTTCGAACAGACGTCCCTGGCGCGGATGATGATGCGGTAATGTGAGCGTTACATGGCAGCTGGTGATGCGATCGCAGAAGCGTTCAAGAGCGTCGACATGGCGACGAATTTCCGCCTCCACGGCATCGGATCTCTGCAAGCCTCGAAATGTGATTTCCAGTGGTACCTGCATGACATGTCCCCTGTGAGCAACCGTTGCGCACCGCCGGGCCGCGCGGCCGGTGCGCGGTGACGCATCGCTGGCCTGCAACGCATTCTTCGTGCCGGGGGCGCAGAATCTGCCTGAAAAACCTCAGCGGTATTTCAGCAGGGCAGCCGGAACTCTCAGTTGCACGATGCCGCCAGCACGTCCGGATTCAGACTGCCAAAGCGAAACGAACGCCCCGAACGCAGATTGTGGAAGACCACCACGGCCGGGCTGAACAATGCCGCATCCAGCGCATAAAAATCATAGTTGGCCGCTTTGAACAGACTCAGGAATGTCTGGCCGAAAGAGCTGGAAGAACAGGATGGCACACGCGGGCCGATGTCGGCCAGAAGTTCGTCTTCGCAGCGCACCCAGAGATTGACCGTGCCACCATAGAGAATGGCGTCGTTCGTGCGGCCAATCGCGGCAAGATCGTTTTTGGCAACCGGAGGAAGCGGGGCAGTCCCCAGACCACTGATAATCGCTTCCAGAGGGAACTTAAGCGAATGGAGTTTATGCAGAGCGGTTTCCAGAGATCGTGCGACCACCTGAAGCGTGCCGGCCTGAGAAGCGGTGCGGGCTGCAGCCAGGTACAGTCGGCAGCCCGACGGCAGACCCTCGCGAAGGGCCGCAATCGCTGCGGAAGGCGGCAACGCACCCGTCTCCAGCACACCCACGGCCACAGTCCCGTCTTCGCCGGACACAAACTCCTGAATCAGCTCTTCTTTTCGCAAAACCGCCCGGAGAGGACCAGAGCCCATCGCGAAGTAGTCACCCGTCTGCAGGCGACAGCCCGCGTACTGGCTCAACAGACACGCCTCAACAGGGAAGTCAGAACGCACGCAGACTGTCGGCAGCGGCAGCGGGAGTTCAAGGCAGGGCGGCGCAATGGTTACGTCGGCCAGACCGGACAGACAAATTCGCGCGAGCTCCAGGCCTGCTTCCAGACCACCCTCTGCAGAAATTCCAAAGTCGACAACGGTCGCAGCGGCACTGTCTTCACGACGAATTCGCAGGAGCGGATTGGCTGCGGCGGCTTCGAGCAGCCTGGCAGCGCGATGGTTCAACTGTGTCAGAGCAGGTGTCAGCAGTGTCATGTGAATCGGCGTGGGTTGGAATTGAGTGCAGGAATGGGAACCACCGCGAAAAAGCGTTGCGTAACGTCAACAGTCTACGAAATCGAACTGATGCAGGCCAGCCACGCCTCCTGCTTCCAGCCTGCTGAGCAGAGTATTCCCTGGAGCTGCACTGGTGCAGAATCAGCGTTTGTCAATTACAATTATCCCCAGTGACTTGCTGAATTCACCTGTTTCCCGACTGCTGACAGTCACAGTCTTCGATCAACGCCCGATGTCCTGTCTTCTCCGGACCGGTCTGCGGTGACAGACTATACCGCTGTTTTGTCGTCGGCTTCACGGAGAGAACCACTGTGGAATTTCAGGGCACTTCTCTCTGGCTGATTGACGGGCCGCTCTCAGAACATCCGCTCTGGTCCGCGTTCTCCGCACATTCCGCCGCCGGTGCCTCGGCTGAATTGCGGCTGCTGCATGCACACAAGCCGGCCTGTGCGCAAATTGTCCGCTGCCTGAAGATTCTTCGTGACGTCCGACATCCGGGGCTGCGATTGCCGATTGACCAGGGGGCCGCTGCCAGCCCGCCATGGTTCGCCTTCAGTCCTGCGTGTCCGGCGACTGCTTTTTCTCTCCCGGCTCCCCTGACCACCGCCGACGCTGCTGCCTCCGCTGCACGACTCTTTGACGGGCTGGCCGAAGTGCATCGCCATGGAATCGTGCCAGGACCATTCGACAGCAGCCACATTCTCTGTGACCGGCAGGGCATCTGGCAACTGGATCTGCTGGCACACTTTGGCACAGCACCTGTGAACGCGGATCCGGAAGAAGATGCGACATCCCTGTGCATGGCGCTGCTGGAGCTATTCAGCAGCAATCCAGGATTTGCATCCCTTGCTCAGGCCCTGCAGCCGCTCCTGATCAGCCAACTACCCGATGACCACGAACCTTCGATCTTTGCCGCGGTCATTGCGGGGCGGCTGCAGGAGTTCGCCCGGTCGCTTGATTCAGTACCCGCAGGAAACGCTGCTGCCGCACAGGCTCGACTCACCGCTGCCACCCTGCATTCCACCCCGGCACGTCCGCCCGAAGGCACGCTGATTCTGCCGGGGGCGCACACGTCGAATGCTCCACACGTCACGCCCCGCCCACTTCCGGATCAGCTGGGACGCTTCCGCCTGATTCGACGACTGGGCGAAGGCTCTGCGGGGATCGTGTATCTGGCCGAAGACACCGCCGATGGTTCACCCGCGGCCATCAAAATCCTCAATCAACGGCTGGCACACAACACCGCGATGCTGCGACGCTTCACGAAGGAAGCCCGACTGCTGGCACGCAGCCGCAGCCCGTGGGTCGCCGCACTGCTCGACAGTAACTGTGATCAGGGCTTTCACTTTCTGGCGCTGGAATTTGTTCCAGGGGGAACGCTTGCAGAAAGCATGCAGGAGAACCGCGGGGTTCCTGAACCGGCCGCGGTCAGAATTGTCCTCAACGCCGCTCTGGGACTCGCAGCAGCCCATCGCGCAGCAATCTGGCACCGCGACATCAAGCCGGACAATATTCTGCTCACAGCGGCCGGGGCGGATTTCCTGCGAGGAACTGCGGATCTGCAACCGTCACCACCTGCCCCGGCCGGTCCGCTGGCCAAAGTCACCGACTTTGGTCTGGCCCGTGCCGAGCAGCAGTCAGAATCCATGGCGCTCACGCGGGACGGCACGATTCTTGGAACACCTTTATATATGTCGCCGGAACAGTGCCGCGGCCAGACCGCAGACGCCCGCTCCGATGTCTACTCCCTCGGGGCCACTCTCTTTCATCTGCTCGCCGGCCGCCCGCCTTTCCTCGGCGAAAACCAGGTCGCTGTTATCAATGCCCACTGCAATCATCCACTCCCCGCGCTCCGGCAACTCTGCCCTGCACTCAGCGACGCCTGCATCAATGTGGTGGAAAAGTGCCTTGCCAAAAATCCCGATGTGCGGTACGCAGACGCCGACGAGCTCGCCGCTGACCTCGAACGGCTCGTCAATGGCCAGCCCGCCTCCATACTCGCCCATCCGGCTGCCCCGGAAACCGGAGGACACAGCGTCTTTGAATATCGCTTCACCTGCGAACTTGCCTCCTCACCCGCACAGCTCTGGCCCCATGTCGCCAATACCGACCGCGTTAATCATGCACTCGGACTGGCACCCGTCACCTATACCCATCAACGCCATCCCGTCCGCGGGCTGGAACGCTTTGCCGAAACCAAAGTCGCCGGCCGGAAACTCAAATGGCAGGAACACCCGTACGAGTGGATCGAAGGGCGACGATTCAGCGTCCTTCGGGAATTTATCAGTGGTCCGTTTCTGTGGTTCATGAACGTCGTGGAACTTCAGCCCGCACCTTCCGGAGGCACCCTGCTGACGCAGATCTTCCGCGCCGTTCCCATCAGTCTCGCCGGTAAACTCCTCTGCCGCGTCGAACTCTCCGCCAGAGCCCCTCGCGGCTTCCGCAGACTTTATCGGCAGCTCGATCAGTTTCTGCAGCAGGGCGCTGGTCCCGATGAAGATCCGTTCGGTGCGTCCGTGAAACTCACTGCCGGTTCCCGCCGCAAACTCCGACAACGCCTCGAACAACTCCTCGAAGCCGGTGCCAACCCGTCCGTCGTCGAAGTCCTCGGCCAGTTCCTGCAGACCGCACCGGACCTCGAAGTCGCTCGCATCCGACCACTCGTGTTCGCTGAACGCTTCAGACTGCCGCCCGCGGATGTCGTGCACGCCTGTCTCCTCGCCGCCCGACACGGACTCCTCCTGCACCTCTGGGATCTGCTCTGCCCGTCCTGCCGCATTCCCGCCGACGTTCAGGAAACTCTCGCTGCTCTCAAAGACCATCATCACTGCTCCGCCTGTGATCTGCAGTACTCACTCGACTTCGGCTCGTCCGTCGAACTGATCTTCAAGGCTCACCCGGACCTCCGACAAACTGAAACCCGCACCTGGTGCATCGGCGGACCAGCCTTCTCCAGTCACGTAGTGGCCCGGATCCGACTCGCACCCGGAGAACGCTTCGATCTCGAACTGGCGCTCGCTGAAGGCGGCTATCAGCTCCGCGGTCCTCAGCTGCCGTTCACCACAGAACTCGTGGTCTCAGCAGGAGCTCTCGCCCCACGCGCGGAAATCAGCCTGCACCAGGCACCCCTCCCGCACAGCATTCCCGTACTCAGACACAAGTCCCAGGTCCTCGCCCTGTTCAACAACACTTCTCAAAATCTGCAGGTTCAGGTGGAGCGGACTGCGGATCGCCGCAGAGCACTCACCGCCGCTGCTGCCGCAGCCATGCCCCTGTTCCGTGAACTCTTCCCCGGCGATGTCCTCGCTCCCGGTCGTATGGTCTCCATCGCCAGCACCACACTGCTGCTCGTCGAACTTGTCGACGCCGAATCCCTTTACCATGCATTCGGCGACAGCGCCGCGTTCTCCGCCATCCGCTCAAAGCTCCAGCTGATCGATGACATGGTCCGCGAATCCGGCGGCACAGTGGTTAAGATCGTCGGCGAAGGAGCACTCGCGGTCTTCCCCAATCCGGCTGCCGCACTTCAGGCCGCCCTGCGACTGATCCACGCAACAGGGACGCTCATCGATGCCGTCGCCGATTCGGCACTCCCGCGCGAACTTCCCCTCCGACTTGCACTGAATCACGGAGCTGCCATGGTGGCCACCCTGAATGATCGACTCGATTATTTCGGTAATCTGGTCGTCATCACCCGCCGCATGCTGACTGCCGCCGCTCCCGGCGAACTTCTCCTGCCCGCAGCTCTGGCCTTCGATGAAGATCTCCAGCCAGTGCTGCAGCCACTCAAGGCACAGTCAACACTCAAAACGATTCACCAGGCACCCACATTGCTGGTCATCGGCCCTGTCAGTTCCGGTCAGACCTGAGCGAACTTTTGCGGCGGCAGGGATGTGAGCGTCCCTGACGTCCCGGAGCATCCACGGGAGCGGTTTTGCTCAGCGGCGTGTCGGGCCGAGAATCGGCAGTTGCTCAGGTTCGACTTCTGGTCAGGCTGCCTGCGCAGCGGCCTGTCGCCCGGAACGAAATCGTCGCCATGTTGTGGCCCCTAAGCCAATCGCAAAGATAATTGCGGTGCCGGGCTCGGGAACCGGAGCAGTCTCCTGCGCCGTCACTGTGAAATTAGCGGAGTAGTAATTCGCACCCACGTTACCGTTTAAATTGGAGAATTGGGCAATTGTCGGAACGCTATGCAATGGATTTCCAAGTAGATTATAGAACGCATTCGGACTGCCGAACGCCGGCCTGTTGACCGTAAAAACGGCCGTGCCAAGCAGTAACGGAGGGCGCAGTGCAGTATTACTGAGCGCGGGCCAGAGATCCGGGATCGTCACGTTTGTCGGGTTGCTGCCCGAGAATGTAAATGAGTTGGCTGTACTGCTCGCAGTAACCGTTGCAAAACTGTCACCCCAGATACTCCCGGTTGTTCGAGTGGGGGGAATGATCGTATATGGAAAACTCAGCGGGGTGTCGAAATCGACATCATTACTGCCGAAGAAATCCACATCCATCCGAATTGAGTAGGTGTAACTGGATATACTTGAGGTTGTTTGCAGACCACCAACATAAACTGCAATCGACACGGTGGATGTCAGGCCGTTTAAGTCGTTGCTGACCGTGGCGACTGGAAAAATGGCTACGTCTGCAGCGGCGGTGGCAGCCATACAAAGAAGCATGAAAACGGACAGCAGAAACCTGAAAGTACCACCGCAGAGTCGAAGAGTCGGCTTTGTGTGTTCAACTGCACAATTTGCTTCTTTTGCGGACAAATGATCACTTCCGCAGTTTGATTTGCCGGAAACTCGATTTCCTGATGCCAAAAATGAAACTGACTTTCGCATCGATCTGGTTCTCACACAGTGTGTCATCATCTGCTCCGGATGGAATCTGGCCCCACTTTTGACGGAATCCATTCCCGAATCAGCGAACCGGAATGAAGTCGAGGTTCGGTGGAAACCTTTCAAAGATCTCCATGACAACAAGAACCCTTTTCCACCCTGATGCGGTTCCGGAAATTGACAGTCCCGGATCCGATCAGAGAAACTCCCAAAAGTTGCATTCAGGTGGCGGGGTGATGCCGGCGATCGAACGACGCGGGTCACCGCAGCTGGCATCCACAGTCATTCGTCCGGACGATGATGGTCGGGCACATTCCTTAGAAGCAGAAAAGCAGCTCGCGCAACAGCGTCGCTGGATCGCGTCCCGCCCGAATGAGACTGCACCAGCGGGACTGCGTCCTGTGATTTTGCAGCCGGGGGCCGGATTGGTATTCTTCACGTGTCGCCGCTGTCGAATGCGCCGGCAATTGTTTTCTGTCCCAACAGGTCTCCCGCATGCGTCCGCTCACCACTCTGCAGCTGATCCCGGCACTCGACAGTGGCGGGGCGGAGCGGTGTGTGGTGGATGTCAGCCGAACTGTCGTGCAGGCCGGTCACCGTTCGATTGTCGCTTCGGCCGGCGGACGGTTTGCAGAACGCGTACTCAGCGATGGCGGTGAACACGTACAGCTTGCATCCGGTCTTAAGTCTCCGCTGGTAGTCGCTTCGCTCCGGCCCCTGCGAAAACTCATCAGGCATTCCCGAGTGGACGTCGTGGATGTGCATTCCAGATTACCGGCCTGGATACTCCGCCTGGTCCTGAAAACTCTGCCCGCGCACCAGCGTCCGGCGTGGGTGGCCACCGTGCACGGACTCAATTCGCCCGGGTTCTACAGCCGCGTGATGCTGCGTGCGGACGTGGTGGTGGCCGTGTCAGAGTCCGTGCGAGGGCATTTGCTGCGGATGGCACCGGGGATGGATCAGGGGCATGTGCGAGTGATTCGGCGGGGTGTGGATGCGGTGGAATTTCCGCGAGGCTGGCGGCCGACTGCAGTGTGGCGTGAATCGTTTGAGCAGCAGTTTCCGGAACTTCGCGCCCGGCAATGGCTCACACTGCCCGGACGGCTGGTGCGCACCAAAGGCCACGCAGACCTGCTGCGGCTCACCTGTCGGCTGCTGCAGGAGGGGCATCCCGTGCATGCATTGATCGTCGGAGACACTGCGGAACGTGCTGCCTGGATCACTGAACTGCAGCAGCTGGCCACGTCCCTTGGCATCAGCGACCATGTGACGTTCGCCGGCCATCGCAGCGACATCCGGGACGTGTACGCCGCCTCCGCTGTGGTGCTCACCCTGTCGCACAAGCCTGAATCCTTCGGCCTTGCCGCGGCCGAAGCGCTCAGTCTTGGAGTCCCGGTGGCCGGCTATGCGCACGGAGGCACCGAGGAACTTTTCGCAGCCTGTTTTCCCCGGGGAGCAGTGCCGCCGGGGGATGAAGCGGAGCTGGCTGCTGTCGTCCGGCGGATCATGACAAGGCCGCCCGCAGTGGAGGGCAGCAGTCAGCTTTCGCGGCCATTTCCGTTCGTCGGAACACGCATGGCTGAGCAGACGCTGGACGTGTACAGGGAACTGGCGTCGAATCGCAGAAATACACCGGGAAGCCGATGATTTCCCGGAGGACTGCCGGTGCATCCCCCCGACGCTCCTGCTATGATCCCCCGCCGTGTTTCCAGCCGCCAGGCTGCTCATCTTCACCACCGCCGTCCCCTGCACTTCATCACGCTATGTCCACAGAACTCGCCCGCACCTACGACGCATCAGCCGCCCAGACTCGCTGGGTGCAGCACTGGCTTTCCCACGGTTACTGCAACGCCGATCCTGATCCTGCGCGTCAGCCGCACACCATCATGATCCCGCTCCCCAATGTCACCGGGGCGCTCCATATGGGGCACTGCCTCAACGGCACCATCCAGGATCTGCTCACACGCTGGCGTCGCATGCAGGGCCGGGCGGCTTTGTGGATGCCCGGCACCGACCACGCCGGCATCGCCACTCAGGCCGTCGTCGAACGCCGCATGCTCGAAGAAGAAGGCAAAACCCGCCACGACATCGGCCGCGATGCGCTCGTGCAGCGAATCTGGAAATGGAAAGACGAATACGAAGCCCGCATCCTGAATCAGCTCAAACAAATCGGCTCCAGCTGCGACTGGCGCCGCGTCCGCTTTACTCTGGACGATGTCTGCAGCCGCGCCGTTCGTCGCACTTTCTTCCGCATGTTCTGCGACGGACTCGTCTATCGCGGCAAACGACTGGTCAACTGGGACACCTATCTGCAGACCGCCGTTGCCGATGACGAAGTCTTCCACGAAGACGTGGCCGGTCACTTCTGGACCATGAACTACCCCGTCGTCGACAGTGCCGGCAAACCCACCGGCCAGCGGATCAGCTTTTCCACGACGCGGCCGGAAACCATGCTCGGTGATGCGGCCGTCTGTGTGCATCCCGCCGACGAACGCTACACCAGCCTGATCGGCTGCACAGTGCTCATTCCCGTCATTGGCCGCATCATTCCCGTCATCGCCGATCCGCTCCTTGCCGACCGCAATCTCGGCACCGGGGCCGTCAAAGTGACCCCCGCGCACGACCCCAACGACTACGCCTGCGGTCTGCGGAACGGTCTTCCCATGATTAATATCCTGAACCCCGACGGCACCATCAACGAGAACGGCGGCGAATACTGCGGGCTCGATCGCATGGAAGCCCGCAAACGCGTGGTCGCCACCATGGAATCACTCGGCCACCTCGAAAAAGTCGAGGACCGTATCATTCCGCTGATGCACAGCGACCGCAGCAAAACCGCCATCGAACCGTTTCTCAGCGACCAGTGGTTCATTCGCATGGACAAGCTGGCTCAGGATGCCATAGATGCCGTTGAAGATGGTCGCGTGCGATTCTTCCCGCAGCGTTACGCCAAAACCTACGTCGACTGGCTTGCCGAAAAACGCGACTGGTGCATCAGCCGACAATTGTGGTGGGGGCATCGCATTCCGGTCTGGTCCATTCGCGCCGGCAGCGGGGACGCACGAATTGCTCCACTCGCCGCCTTCGGCGCTGCGCTTCGCCCCGATGGCACACTTCAGCTGGCAGCCGAATACAATGGTCGCCTCGCTGCTCAGCTTGCACCGGGACTCGCTGCCGGAGAAGAACTGATTCTCTGCTGCGTCGACGCCGGTCACGAACAGATCGAACAGCAGCTGGCAGCTGCCGGATTTGAACAGGACGCCGACGTGCTCGATACCTGGTTCAGCTCCGCGCTCTGGCCCCATGCCACGCTCGGCTGGCCCGATCGGCAGCACAACCCCCCGCTCGCCGATGCCGCTCCCGATCCCGCCGCAGTCCCCGGCGAAAATCGAGTGCTCAGCTATTTCTATCCGGGTTCCGTGCTGGTGACGTCCCGCGATATTATCACCCTCTGGGTCGCCCGGATGGTGCTCACCGGACTCTACAACATGGGCGATGTGCCGTTTCACCACGTGTACATCCATCCCAAAATTCTCGATGGCATGGGGCAGACCATGTCCAAGTCAAAGGGAAATGGCGTCGATCCGCTCGAACTGATCGAAAAATACGGAACCGATGCCATCCGTTTCACCATCGCGTCGCTCTGCGGGGAAACTCAGGACGTGCGGCTCCCGGTGGGCTACGAATGCCCGCATTGCCAGGCCGTCACCCCGCAGACTAAGGAACATCAGGAAATGAAGCCGCTCGGCGGGCCCAACCCGTCGATTCGCTGCAGCAAGTGCAAAAAGTCGTTCCAGTTTCCCAGTCCGTGGTTTACACCCGACGCCGGGGCTCCCGTGGCACGCATCGTCAGCGAACGCTTCGACTACGGCCGCAATTTCTGCAATAAGCTCTGGAACGCCTGCCGCTTCGCATTCCTCAATCTCGAAGGCTACTCACCACAGCCCGTTTCCACAGCCGAACTCCTGGTCGAAGACCGCTGGGTACTCAGCCGACTCGCGTCAGCCGCCCGCGAAGTCACCACACTGCTGGACCGCTACCACTTCGATCAGGCCACCAGGGCCGTTCGCGAATTCACCTGGAACGAATTCTGCGACTGGTACCTCGAAATGCTCAAACCCCGCCTGCGCAATCCCGAATCCCGCGGCACCGCCCAGCGCGTGCTCGTGTTTGTCGTCGATTCGCTCCTGCGACTGCTCCATCCCTTCGCCCCCTTCATCACCGAAGAAATCTGGCACACTCTCAACGAACTTGCACCCCTTCGCGGACTGCATCAGCCCGCGGTGGCCGTTGAGTCTGTGATGACGGCCTCATGGCCCGAGCTGCCGGCCGAATGGATCGACGAATCGCTCGAACGTCGCTTTGAACGCCTGCAGCAGACCATCAACGCCGTCCGCAATGTACGCTCCGTCTACAATATCGCGCCCGGTGCCCAGCTCAAACTCTTCATGCGCTGTACACCCGATGTGGCTGCACAACTGCAGGCCGTCACAGAACAATTCGACTTCCTCTCAAAAACCATGCTCGAAGCCGCCGGTCTCGATATCAGACGTCCCGCCGGCTCCGCCAGCTTCTCACTCGGTGATGCCGACGGTTACATCCCCCTCGAGGGACTCATCGATCGCCAGGCTGAACTGTCGCGACAGACAAAAGAAGCCGAAAAACTCCGCGGCTTCATTCGCGGGCACGAAGCCAAACTTGCCAACCCCGGCTTTATGGCCAAAGCCCCGGAAAAAGTCGTCGCCGAAATTCAGGAAACGCTCGCCGGACTCAAAGCCCAGCTGGCCAGCATTGATCGCATGATCACGGAACTGAGCGAATAGCTGGACAACGCCTGCGTACAGCCTCACGTGGCATCAGGAACATGTCCGCAACCGCCGCGTCCTTAACAGCGCGGCATTTAACTTTGGACATGACCCTCAGCGTCAGCTCCCCAAAGCCCCTCTGTCGGTACCCATCAGGCTCTACTCGCCGCTCTCCCGCGCAACCTGCTGCAAACTCTTTAAGCTCAGGTGATCCCGGTACAAAAACCAGAACCCGGTCAACACGACCGGGATCATACTGAGCAGCTGATAATAGACCGACGCACCAAAAACCAGCGCCGCGGGCGGTTTAAGTTCCTGAGCCTGCATCGCAGCCTCGAAACACACCTGAATCACTCCAAAGTACCCCGGTGCCGCAGGGATCATCACTCCGAAAGCTGTGATTCCCGTAAGTATCAGTCCTGTGGAAAGATCGACGTCCACCTGAAACGCCCGCAACGCCAGCACAGCTCCCAGACCATTCAGCGTCCACTGCGCAAGCGAGTTCAGCAGTGCCAGAAGCACTGTGCGAATGCTCTTCATCGAATGCAGCCCGGCAGCCCCCTGACGGAGCAGGTCCAGCAGTTTGCTCGTCAAGCCCGCCGGAAGAAACCGCATGACAGCCAACACCCGCTCCGTCGTCCGGATGAACCAGTCGGTCCGGATCAGATAGATGGCAGCCGCCACGACACCACAGGACGCAAATCCCGCAACGATCGTCGCCCCCTTCCGGTAATCCTCAGGCATCGACGGGGCAAACATCAGCCCCACACCAAACAGCAGCAGAATCGCGATCACGTCAAGGATGCGTTCCAGAACAATCGTGGACAGGACCGTTCCCGAAGGCACCCCGTACTTCCGATTCACCAGATACACACGAACAAATTCACCCAGATGCGCAGGCAGAACACAGTTCGCCGCAAATCCCACAATCACCGGACGAAACAATTCACCCGTGGAAAGCTGCTTTGTGGGGTTCAGCAGCCATTTCCAGCGCGCTGCCTTCAACCAGTAGAAAACGAAGAGCTGCAGCAGGAACAGCGGCAGCGTCCTGTAGTTCGCCCCCAGTACCCCTTCCTTCAGTTCACTCAGACGTACGTCGCGCATGGACCACGCCATCGCTCCGGCGGAAACAGCAAATCCCAGCAGAATCAAAATGCCGCGTTTCATGGTTGCCTTATCGGCTCAGACAATCGGAAACGTCATTACAGGCGGTCTTCAGCCGGCCAGAGTACGCGCTTTGCCGCTGCACCTCTCAGAAAATGCGGCCCAGCCAGCCCGGTCGCCGACCACCGCGGCACCGACGGAACTGCCGGAATCGCCTCCTCGGCCACGTCCGATAACTCAGTACCGCACGTTCCCGCAGACTCTGCCGGTTCCTGTTTGCCTGAGTGTTCCTGTGTTTCCTCTGCGTTGTCACGGCGTCGCATGAGCGCTGCAATGACGTCCCTCCGCCGCAGCAGCCCACAGACCTCCCCGCTGTCACTCACCACCGGAATAACGGTCACTGAAGCCGTGCGGAACAGCGGCAGCACGCTGCTGATCGCCACATTCGGCGTGGTGGAGGGAGCGTGATGCGAAATAATCCCGCGAATTTCCGCCGCTTCAGCAGTGCCGGACAACAGTGCCCGCACGACGCAGGATTCACTGATCACACCTGTCAGCCGGCCCCGAATGTCCGTGGTCACCAGCACGTCACAGTCACTCACGATGAGCCGCTCAGCCGCCTCCCTCAGGCTGGCCGACTCCGGCAGCACGTTCGCATGCCGCACCCGCATCAGGTCTGCCACAATCGAATACATTTCATCGCTCCTGCATCAACTCCCTGGATCCCGCAACTCGTGAGACCTTCAAACCTGGAATATCGATCCTGCCGTGCGGGCGGCAGGCAGTGGATTTCCCGGTTTTTGTGACAAGGCTGTGGCAGGCTCTGCGGGTTGCAGCGGCTGCAGCGAATGTGACACGTCACCACATTCCGGGATTTTCTGTAACCAGCAATTCCCTGTTTTCCGTCCGGAATTCGCTTGCAGCAGGTCAGCTTCGTGTTCCCACCCGTTATTATCAACTGTCACGCCAATTCCTGCTGATCCCCGTCCCCGGCCCGCCACAGTCTGCACTCTGGATTTTCAAGCCATGCGAATTGTCAAACTTTCTTCGCTCCCGGTGCTCTTCGCTCTGCTGTTGTCTGCCGGTTGTGATCGCTCCGGGCAGCCCGCTTCTCAGACGGCCACAGGCGCTCCCCTGTCCGCTAAGCTGGCACTCAACTGGTACCCCGAAGTCGAGCACGGCGGTTTCCTCGCCGCAGACACGCTGGGACTCTTCAAAGCGCAGAACACCGCCGTCGAGATCATCCCCGGCGGACCGGGGGCCCCGCAGCTGGTAATCACAGAACTTGCAGCAGGCCGCATTCAATTCGCCGTTTCAGACGCTGACAATGTCGTCAAAGCCCGTGCAGCAGGCGTTCCCGTCGTTGCCCTGCTGGCCCCTTTCCAAAGCTCGCCTCGCTGCATCATGGTCCACGCCGCCTCCGGCTTCAAAACTCTCGCCGATCTGAAAGATATCGAACTGGCCATCAGTGATGCCCGACCGTTTGCCCTCTGGATGAAGAAAAAACTGCCCCTCACCAATGTCACCATGGTCCCCTTCAATGGACTTGTCGGTGAATTCCTCGTCAAACCCGACTTTGCTCAGCAGGCCTTTGTCTTCAGTGAACCGTTTCTTGCGAAAGAGCAGGGCAGTGACCCCCAGGTCCTGATGGTGTCCGATATCGGCTTCAATCCCTATGCCAGCCTGCTTGTTACAACTGAACAGGTGATCAGCGAACAGCCGGAGCTGGTGCAGAAAGTCGTCACCGCCAGCGTCGAAGGCTGGGTGGCCTACCTCAAAGATGCCACCGCCACCAACGCAGCGATCCACAAACTCAACAGTGAAATGACCCCTGCAGCGCTCGAATTCGGCGTCAATGCCATGAAACCACTCTGCGAAACCCCGGTTGACCAGCCAGCCTGCGGCATGCAGCTGGAACGCTGGGAAACGCTCGTCCGGCAAATCGAAGAAATTGGCGACATCGAAGCCGGCAGCGTCAGGCCGGACGAATGCTTTACGCTGAAGTTCCTGTCCGCTGCCGGGCAGGGCGGGTGAGTCAACCAGCGAGGGGCGGCTGCAAAGCAGGCAGCTTCCCTGGGTGATTTCCATCGGTCAGGTGCCATGCACCTGGGTTGCTTACGCAGGTGAGTGGACGGCCTGAAAAGGCCGTCCTGCCAAGGGGGGGGCAGATGCAGGGCACCTTGTGACCTGGTTTGCTCTGACATCCCCGCAAACAGATGTGCTAGCATACTGGTTGACTGCCTGGATGATCAGCGGTGCTCCCTTCAAATCCCTCGAGCTTCCTTTATGGCCACTCGTATTCTCAGTATCTCGGGCCTGCGTGGTATCATTGGTGACGGTCTGGACCCGGTCTACGCCGCAAGATTCGCGGCGGCTCTTGGAACGCTCTGCTGCGGTGGCAAGGTGGTGGTTGCCCGCGACGGTCGCTCTACCGGGACCATGCTTCAGCATGCTGTGTTCTCGGGTCTGATGGCTACCGGGTGCGAGGTTCTGGATGCGGGCATCTGCACAACTCCCACCTGCGGTGTCCTTGTGCGGCACCACGGCGCTGCGGGCGGACTGCAGATCACAGCCAGTCACAACCCGATCGAGTGGAATGGAATTAAGCCCTTTGCTCCGGACGGCAGCGTCTTTAATCGCGACCTCGGCCAGCAGCTCCTGCAGATCCTTGAGCAGGACACGATTGCGTGGAAGGACTGGTCCGGCATCGGTCGCGTGACACCGCTTGAAGATGCTTCCCGTGTGCATCTCGATAAGGTGCTCTCGCTCGTCAACACCGAAGCCATCCGCCGTCGTCGCTATCGAATTGTGCTGGACTGCAATCACGGCTCAGGGGCGGTCGCCAGTCCCCGTCTGCTTGAAGAACTCGGCTGCGAAGTGATTGTGCTTGGTGGTGAGCCTGACGGGCGTTTCGAGCATATCCCGGAACCGGTGGAACGGAACCTCACCGACCTTTGTCGGGCTGTGGTACGACACGAAGCCGACGCCGGTTTTGCTCAGGATCCTGACGCGGATCGACTCGCCATTGTGGACAACACCGGCCGCTTCATCGGCGAAGAGCTCACCCTTGCCCTGGCCGCCGATTATGTCCTTGAGCACCGCAAGGGCCCGGTGGTTGTGAACGGATCCACCAGTCGCGTCATTGCAGACATCGCGGCGCGTCATGGATGTGCTTTCCACCGCAGTTACGTCGGGGAGGCCCATGTCTGTGCAAAAATGCGAACGGTCAACGCGGTATTCGGCGGCGAGGGCAACGGCGGCGTGATTGATCCTCAGGTGGGCTATGTGCGGGACAGCCTTGTTTCGATGGCATGGGTCCTTGCCGGCATGGCCGAAAAGCGTCGCACGCTCGCCCGCTGGGCTGATTCGCTCCCGATCTATACCATCGTCAAGGACAAGCTCACGTGCCCCGCGGATGCCGTTCCCGCCGCCTGCGCGGCGCTCCAGTCCGCCTTTCCGGATGCTGAAGCCCGCGAAGGTGACGGATTGCGGCTGGACTGGGCCGACCGCTGGGTTCAGGTCCGGGCCAGCAACACAGAACCCATTATCCGCATCATTGCGGAAGCTCCTGAAACCCACGATGCAGTGGCACTCATCGACCGCGCGATGGATATTGTCCGCGCTGCTGTTATCGCCCGCTGATTCCCTGAGAATCTCAGTGACGGCCGAAGGTTCTTCTGTCGTCTCCGGAATTTCCTGGTCAGAATCAGGGGCGCAGCCCCGGCATTCCGCCGCTGTTGGTGCCTTTTCCCAGTCAGAATTCCACTCCAATGTCTTCCCCGGACAAGCCGGCACAAGAGCCGCAGCCGTCCAGCAAACCTCTGCTGCTCGGGCTCTTCGCCGCTGCCACCTATTCCGTCGCCAATCTGGCGCTTCGCGGACTTTCCAAAACGGATGCAGGCCCCGGCTGGGACATGTGGGTCGCGGGAACCAAAGCCCTCCCGACCCTCTTCATCGCAATTCTGCTCATCGCCCTGCGTCGTCGTCGCGGCCTGCACTCCTTTGCCGCTTTCAGTTTCCTCTGGCCCATCGCCGCAGCCGCCTTCTTTAATCAGCTGGGAGGAAATTTCGCCTTCCAGATGTCGCTCCGCATGATCGGACTGGCGATCTCCGTTCCCATCTGCTTTGCCTCCATCATCTGCAGCGGTGCTGTTGTCGGCCGGATCCTTCTGGGCGATCAGGTCACCCTCCGCAATGCGTTCAGTATGACTCTGATGGTGACATCGATCGTCTTTCTTTCAACGGCCGCCAGATCCCGGATGTCGCCCGAGTCCCTGCGGGCCTCCAGCGCGGTCAGTAGTGTCGAGACTTCCGGAATCAGTGGCGTCGAGATCATCAGCAACAGTCAGGGCAGCGGTAACGGTGACGGGGCGATGCTGACACGCTCCACTTCAGCCAATTCCCCGACACTTGGTGTTGTCCTGTCGATCATCAGCGGACTCTGCTACGGAGTTTCCGGCGTTTTCATTCGCCGGGCTGTTCGTTCGCAGATGCCGGTCGCTGCCACACTCTTTCTGTTCAGCGCTGTCGGTTTCCTGCTGCTCTGCCCGGCCAGCCTGCTGATGCTTCCGGTCTCTGCGATTACCCGCACCACCGCTCAGGAATGGTTCACCATGGCCATTGCAGGCATCTTCAATGCGATTGGTTTTTTCGCCATCACACATGCCATGCGCACGCTGACAATCAGCCGCGCCAACGTCATCAATGCCTCTCAGAATGCCATGTGTGCCGTCGGTGCCATGCTGATCTTCAACGAACCTCTGTCACCGATCGGACTTGTGGGTATCGGCCTGACCATTGCCGGACTGCTGGTGCTGGACCGCCGCTGATTCATTCCTGCGGGGCTTTCTTCAGAGTGACCGTGTCGAACAGTCGCCCTTCAAGGTCAAACGCCTTGATTTCCATGGTCCGCCCGTTGACCATCACCATGCAGTAATGATGGCCATGCTTCACGTTGTTCTGGAAGAACGGGCGAAACGGTCCGGCAGTTTCCAGGCCACCACCGGCACCTCCGGTAATCATGTAGACTGTGCCCTGCTGTTCAACCGCACGGCCTTCGCGGACAGGCCAGGTGCGTTCATAACTGTGAATGTGTCCGCTCCAGACAATATCCACCTTAAATTCGTCATACAGCGCCGATAACTGCCTTGCCCGCAGGTCGCCGCGTGATGACGTTCGTGTTTTCCACAGGTTGCCGTAGTCATCTTCGTCGGAGGAGTACGGTGGGTGATGATGGCAGGCGATCTTCCACACGGCCGTCGACTTCGACAGCTCCTCTTTCAGCCACGTGTACTGTTCGGAACCCGGAGCGATGTTGCGGTTGGAATCGATCATAAAGAACTGAGTATTTCCGAAGGTGAACTGATAGTGGTATTCGGGTGTCGGCAGCGACATGTAGTCAAAGTAGTTCTGCGAATTTTCTTCGTGGTTGCCCAGCACCGGATAGAAGGGAATCCGCTGGGCCACCGGCTTCATCCCCGGAAAGAAATGTTCAGTCCAGTGTCCCGCGATGGAACCTTTGTCCACCAGATCTCCCACATGCACCAGAAACGACGGTCGCTGCGCCCATGCCATGACTGCCAGTTGCCCGGAGACTTTGGGGTTCTTCTGAGTATCGCCGAAGACGGCAAAAGCAAACGGCGTCTCGGGGTTCACGGCCGTTGTGAAGGTTGATGCCGGGCTCTCGACAACAGTGCCGTCCTCCAGAGTGGTCTCCACGGAATAGAAGTACTGCGTTTCCGGTTCCAGATTCCCCACGCGCACCTCGTGAATCTCCACCATGCCAGGCACCGAGGTCTGCTGGTCACACTCCAGCGTTGCGCCGTAATGCACCACAGACGTGCCCCTGCCGGCCGTTCGCCACATGACAGTCATCGAATCACGGGTCCCGAACTGCAGGTAGGGATCGACCACGAAACCGCTTTGAGCGATCGCGGGGCGGGCTTCAAGTTCCGCCAGCTTCACGCCGTGCTCGAAGTCCTGACGCACCCACTCCGCTTTGGCTGCCAGATCATACACCCGCACATCCCGGATCCGCCCCGTCAGCCGGAAGTCCTCGTTGGTGTCCCGAAACCCGCCCAGCACAAACGGCGCACCGGTGGGATACAGCAGCTCTCCATACTGGTCCGGCGTAAACGCTTCCTCCTGACCATTCACGTACAGCCGCGCTGATTTACCGTCAAACACGGCAGCTACGTGATACAACCGCCCCCGCTCCCATGGCGTTGTTCCCCGGAGCACTGTCTGGCGGCCATCACCATCGTCGGCACCAGTCGTCGACAGCACCAGCGTGAAGACAGACTTGTCATAGCCCAGAACCCAGCCACGCTCCTCGCCGCCGTCATCCTGGATCGTCCCCACAATCCCGCCCCACTCCTCCGGTTCATCCACCGCAACCCATGCGGCCACGGTCAGTGCTGTGGTGGGCATGTGCATGAGCGGTGCGACGGAGGAATCAGCGAGGCACTGCAGACGGGGTGTGAAGACGAGCGACTGACCGAGCGGATCCGTCATCCAGCGAACCGGGCCGGTGAGCAGCAGATCCGCGCCGACGCGGGCCTTGAGTCGGTTGCCGTCCAGCTGGCGCGGATGAAACTCCCAGTGACCAACCGGGTCCGGGCCTTCATGAGCGACTGCGGGGGCACACAGGCAGCAGACGAGCAGCCCGGCACGAACGATCGAGGACAGAGTTGCAGGCACGTGGAGACTCCAGTGACTCAGATGGGCGGCAGCAGACAGCAGATTTTGAGGACCTCTGAGTCGCATGATGACAAAGCCGGAGTCATTCGCCAGCGAGAATGCCGGGGAGACAGCGGAACTCATCAAATCTTCAGCGATTCTTCAGCGGAGACTCACAGCGGCATCACAAGTTCTTAGCTTCCGGCCGGTTGAATCTCCACCACACCGCTCTGATTGGCTCCCTTTTTCACGCAAGGCAGGATCCTAACATGAAACTCCGTTTGCCCGCCTCCGTCACGACAGTACTGATTCTGTTCGTCACCCAGGCTGTCACTGGCTGCGGCAAGCCTCCGATGCAGACTGTGACCGGCACCGTTCAGCTTGATGGAAAACCCGTGCAGCACTGCAAAGTCGGCTTCTTCCCCGATGTCACGGAATTCAATCCTGATCGGCATGGTTTTGGATTCGGCGTGACCGATGCCGCGGGCAAATTCGAAATCCAGCATCCGCAGGGGGAAAAGGGCATCTGGTCCGGCGACTACAAGGTGACGTTCACTTTGTGGGTGGACAGCAAAGGCCAGCCACTGCCGATGGAGACCAAACCCAGCGAAGTGGAGGGCGGTGTAAAAAATCTGTTTCCTGAAAAATATGAAGCCCCGTCCACCACGCCCCAAACGGCCAGCGTCGGGTCCGGTACCAACGAATTTCAGTTTTCCGTGCAGTCGGCCCAATAGCTGCCGCTCGCGTTCTCCCATCGTTCTCGTCGTCGACACTCTGTGAAAGGAACTCCTGTGCGTCATTCGCAAAGATCCGGAAACATTCAACCCGCTCGCCGGGCCGGCTTCACGCTCATCGAACTGCTCGTCGTGATTGCCATCATCGCTATTCTCGTCGCCCTGCTGCTGCCCGCCGTCCAGCAGGCTCGCGAAGCTGCCCGCAGAACTCAGTGCAAAAACAACCTCAAACAGCTTGCCCTTGCCTGTCACAACTTCCATGACGCCTACAATGGCTGGCCGATGGCTGCGGAATTCGGAGTCGGCACCACATGGAGCGGACTGCTGCTGCCGTATCTTGAGCAGCAGAATGCTTACCAGATGCTGACCATGCAGGAAGACAGCGTGATCAACGCCCAGTGGGCCTACCCGCTGCCTGGCAAACCCGGCGATCCCAATGATACGCCGGTCTGGCGAAATCTGTTCGTCTGCGAACAGGTGTTCCCGATGTTCCGCTGCCCTTCTGATACCTTTCCCGCACAGGTTGCCGATATTTCCGGCGATAACTGGATTGTGCAGCGGAGGGCCGCGATGAACTATCTCGGCTGTGTCTCCGGACGTCTCACCGATGACCGTCGCTATCGAACTGGTGTCGCCACGCCATGGGGCAGCACTGGAAGCGTGGAAGTCATTAGCGACCTTGATGGTGTCTTTCTGCAGAAAGTCAATCATCAGAGGATCAAGCGGAATGGCGGGCATTACGGGATGATCGGTAAACGCATGGCCGATATCACCGACGGAACCTCAAACACCATCGCCATCGGCGAAGCAGTCCCCGATATGTCCGCAATTCCCGAAATGGGCACGATCCGCGAAAACAACCAGCCCTCTCAGGGACGCAAAGACCACTGGGGCATCGGGTCTGACGACGTTGACACCACCAATCAGGGTGACATGTCTGAAGCACTTGGTTCCACAGGTGTTCCCATGAACCAGAGAAAACCGGCTGTAGGCACACCCGCGTTCGCTGCTTACGAAATCAGTTTCGGAAGCCGTCACACGGGCGGCGCTCAGTTCGCCATGGCCGACGGATCCGTTCGCTTCCTGAGCGAGAACCTTGATGCTCGCGTCTACAGTGCCCTCGGGACCCGGGATGGTGGCGAAGTCACCAGCGAATGACGGGTGAATCTCAGCCGGGATTTCCTGTGCACATGCCGTCGGCGGACCTGAACTCCGTCTGGCGGATGCCGACAGGCGGCGCGGACAGGGCTATGGTCCCTCCCGCGCCGGACCTCATCCCACACAACCCATCACAGCCGGAAGCGGAAGGTTTCGTAAAAGTAAAGTTTCGCCCAGTCGAAAGCGGTGCGGTCGGACACGATAAATCGAGCATGGCCGCGCATGCCGGGTTTCATCAGCACCGCATCGGCTCGGCTTTCTTCGTGGTCGAAGTTGAGCCCTGCGGTGGCGCGAAACACAGTGCTCGCCAGCTGCTGCTGTCCGCTCTGGCCGGGTCTGGTTGCCAGCGATCCGCCGAACTGTGTGGTCAGCGCTTCCGGGGCAATGATTTCACCCTTGGCCGAAAGCGACGTGACCTTCGTCACCCACGTAATATGCGGCAGGTGATCCAGCTTGATCTGCACATTCGGCTGCTGCCGCACTTCTTCGCGGTCAGTCTGGTCCACGTACATCACGGCATGGAGTCTGGCTGAAGGAGCGATGCTGACAATTTCCTGGCCCGCCTCCAGACTGCAGCCGGAATTGCGGCGGTCCAGCGGAGTGCCGTGCCAGGGGGCCAGCTTCATGCGTTCCACTTCATTGCGGGGCTGCTGAGGAATTCTTCGGGCGGCCACCAGTGTACCGGATACGGGAGCCCGAATGACCCGCTGAGTATTCAGCTTTACCAGTTCACGAATGACCTTGCGGAGTTCGATGGCTTCAGCCAGAGTGTCGCTGGCAGGTCCCAGATCGTTCTGACTCATGTAAGCATCGTACTCGCTGCTTCGCAGGACCAGTTCGGCCACACGCCGTCGCAGATCGTCCAGTCGCCGGAACACATCCGGATTCTCAAGAATTGCGATCACGGTGCCTGCTGTCACCTGCGCCCCGTTTTCCGGGAACGCTGAATACTCTGTCGCCGTCGGCATGCCCTCCAGCAGATTCAGGCTGGCCGGATCCACAAGCAGAGTGCTGTTCTGACCAGGCACCGGAATCGGGAGCATCTGACTGCGGGCGGCCGTCTCCAGCCGCGCCATTTCTGCATACCATGCCGCGTATTCTTCCGGAAGCATGACGCGCCCGGAAAGCGGCGCAGGGACCTGCACCACTCCCTCCGGTTCCAGCACACACGCTGCTTCGTGATACCAGGGAATCGGAATGGAGGCGACCAGCCAGACCACGACGGCGGCGACTGTCAGCGTTGCGGCGATTTTGGGCTTGCTCATGGGTTCCATCCGCGGGGCTGCGATAATCTGCCAGATGCTGCGGCCCAGTGCAAAGAAAATACCAGACATGGAAAATATCAGGACTGTCACGCCAATGCTCTGCAGATCGTATGGCTTGAGCACCGTGTACAGAAACAGACTGATCGATACCAGCACCACCCAGCGGTAACACCAGGCTGCTATGGCATAGGTGACAAACCACGCCCGACCAGTCTCCGGCATAAACGGATCAGGACGCGACTCAATTCCCAGACAATACCAGGCAAAAGCCTCCCGCAGCAGCTTTTCAGACTTCTGTCGCAGGTTGGGAATCTCAAGAAAGTCGCTCATCATGTAATAACCGTCAAACCGCATCAGCGGATTGGCGTTGAAAATCACCGTGGTGATTGTTGTCACGAAAAAGATATTGAGCGACAGGTGATGGAGCAGACCGGGTTTGGTCAGCCACCAGACGTAAATTGCAATGGCACTCAGAATCACCTCGATGTACATCCCGGCGGCACCGATGATGATCCGATGCCACTTGTTCTTCATCATCCACGAATCCGTCACGTCGCAGTACAGACAGGGGCTGAAGACCAGCAGCATGACCCCCATCTCATGACACTCACCTCCGTAGTGCACGCAGCTGAGGCCGTGACCGAACTCGTGAATGATCTTTGCCAGCCCCAGGGTGACCCATAAATAGATCAGATTCGGCCAGCCGAAAAATGACTGAAACTCAGGCAGCCGGCTGCGGAATTCGTCCAGATTCGCTCCCAGCAGGAGCCAGGCGGAGGCCACAAACAGCGTGCACAGCAATGCACAAATCGGATGGAACATCCAGCGACACCACGGCGCCATCACCCGCAGTGTCTGCTCGGGGTCCCAGCCAGGCAGACGCAGCGACAGGAGACTCATCAGCGTCTGCTTGATCTTCTCTTTCCGCGCCTTCCGCCGCTCCCGCACCACCGACGCTCCCTGCCCGGCCCTGTCACCCACAACCAGACCTTTGCGGTGCAGGTCCGTGATCAGCTGCTGGATGTCGCTCAGTGTGATCTGCAGCGTCGGAAATTCCCGCTTCAGCTCGTCACGAACCGACTCCAGACTGCGTTTGCCATTGAGCAGTTCAAGGATGCGGTATTGCTCCGTCTGCAATCGGTGATACTTCAGCGCCAACGGATCCTTGACCACCTGATAGCCCACGCCCAGATAGTCAATCCGCGCTACAACCAGATCCGGCCGCTTCCGCAGTGGAATCGGACGCTGGTTCGACGCCATCATCCCGCCCACGTTGCCAATACTCATTCGATCCCCGCTGAACGGCTGAACTTTCACCAGAACCAAACGGACAGAAATGCACTATTCGCGAGGCTGCGACAGGACAGTCGCTTCCACTTTCATCCCCTGATACAACAGATATCGGCCGTAGCTGTCCATTCGATTCGGCACATACACAGACAAATTAATCACGGCGTTTCCCGAGACGTTGTCGAGCACCGGATCGATAAAACGAATTTCACCGAGGAATATGCGATCTGCTGCGGGTGGGGCCTGAACAGCTGCGACTGTCGCCGCATCGTTCCCGGGAACCACTGCGGCAGGCTGATCATTACCGGCACCTGCCGCACGAGGAAAGAGCAGGCTGTCTACACCCGGCCGATTCGCAGCAGTCTCCGCACGCGGCTGACCTGCCACAGAGCTCGGCTTCCCGTTTCCAGCATCTTCACCTTCGGAAATCACCAGCTCCACCTTGTCACCCACAAAGAGCCTTCGCCGCTCTCTTGCGCTGACCTTCACACGTGCCCGCAGGTAGGACATGTCCGTCAGCTCCAGAACCTGCTCGCCAGGACGCACGTTCTGACCCGGAAAGACCTTGATCAACGTCACCAGGCCGTCGAACGGAGCTCGCACCGTGTATTGTGCCAGCTGAGCCTGCTTGATCTTCAGATCCGCAGCCTGAATCAGCTTGTCGTCATTCGCCTTTCGCAGCGAAGCCTCACTCTTCTCTACCTCCAGCTGCACCTGCCGGATCTCGCTGGGATTGAATGCCCCCGGACGACGAGCATTCGCTTCCTTCTTCTGCTGTTCTTCAGCAATCGCCACTTCCAGTGACTTCTTCGCGAACTCAATCTCCGTCTGCAGACGCAACTCCAGATCTGCGCGCTCAACCTCCGCCTGAATCACCGCATCGTCCAGCCGTATCAATTCTTCGCCGGCAGTCACCAGTACGCCTTCGTCCGCGGGAGTCACACTGAGAATCCGACCGGCGACTTCGGTGGAAATCGGTACTCGGCGGATGACTTCGAGTGTGGCTTCTGCCTTGATGCGGATGACCCTGCCATCCTGAGCAGGCGCGACCCCGCCAACAAGAGACAACCCAGCCAAAGACACCACCAAAACCCACATCCGAAACATGACCTGTTCCCTTTTCCGGAGAATCAACCGCAGCGCAGCCGCAGACCTGAAACACCTTTCTAACCAAATCCCGGAATTCACTCAATCCGGGTTTGAACCACGGAGGGGGAACTTCGCCGCAGAACAGCAGGCATGCTTGATTCGGGCAAAATGCGCTGGCCTATCGGTTTCCCCAGTCGCAGTAAATCCCCGAAAACCCGCCGTCAGCCGGCTGTGCGGCGATCAAACGACGGAAACAGCCCAGGATCTGCCGGCCACTAAGCTCCTTTGCCTGGCTTCTTTCCGCCCGTTTTCTTTCCTGCTCCCCCGGACTTTGCCTTTGCCTTTGCGTTGTCGCCCGACTTGCCACCGCTGAAAACGCGATCCCAGCCGCTGATGAACTTTTTTGAACTTCCCGTATGCACTGTGTAACCAGTCATCGCAATCCCTCTGTGTTAAAACATGAAGAAAAAACCGTTGCCCGGGATTGTAGTCCTGCTGGATGTCGTTCGCCATGCCATGCAGAGCAGTTCAGATGACCGGCACAGAGATCGTGGTCGGGGCCACGCGATTCACCCGCACCTGCTGCCTGCCGGGAACGCTGCAAGTCGACAGCCGGTCGCTCAACGCACTCCATGCAAACATCAGGGCGTGGCGACTGGTTTTTCAGGGACAAGGATCGGCTTACCAAGGCAGATGCGGAAACCGTCTCTGGAGTCTGAGTAGGTTTCGCTCTGGAGTCCGAGCCGGACGGCGCAGCGGGCGTTGCCGGGAACGTCGAAATAATTGCCGCCGCGGCACACGGGATGAGGATCGGCAGGATTGAAGATGGGGTCTTCATGTCCACCTTTGGGGTCGAAGTGATCAAGCACGACTTCCCAGACTCCACCGCACATATCTGCCAGCCCGAAGCCGTTGCGTCCGCGTTCACCGTAGTGATCGACGGGGGAGACGAATGCGTAGCCATCGCTCCATGGGGCCTTGGCAAGAGGCCACGTGCGGGTGCGGCCCGGGAGCAGGTCGATGGCGGAGATATTCAGGCGGCCTTCGCCGTCTTCCAGTTCATTCCCCCACCAGAAATAAGCCCGCGGTTTGCCACCTCGGCAGGCATATTCCCATTCGGCGTCTGTGGGCAGACGATATTCAAGGTCCATGCCCAGCCGCCCGGCGGCGCGTTCACGTTCGGTGAGCCAGCGACAGAAGGCACGTCCGTCATTCCAGCTCACGCAGACCACGGGAAAGCTGTCCTGCTGTGGGAAGGCCCAGTTGGGATCGCGCCAGCTTTTTCCCGGCATCGGCGACCACGGGTGAACGACGCTGGTGGTCAGCTTGTAGCCGGTCCATGCGGGATCAAAACACTGCGTTTTGCCACCAGGCTTCTCGGCGTCGGTGATGTAACCGGAGTCTTCGACGAAGCGGCGAAACTGTCCCACGGAGACTTCGGTGCGGCCCATCCAGAGCCCGTGACGGATGCGAGTCAGCCGTGCTTCACCCTCGAAACTTTCCCGCGTGGTCCCCGGAGTCGCTCCGCCTTCAATTCCTGTGGCCCACGCCCGTTCTTCCGGCGTGCTGCCCATCATGAATTCACCCGGCGGCAGGTAGAGCACTTCAAGACTCACATCGCTGCCAAGATCAACCTTACGGACCTGGCCCTGTGCAGGCTGCTGGCCGAAGGTGTCAGCTGACAGCACGGCAATCGCGGCAATGGTGATGCAGGTGAGCCCTGCAGTGGTGAACAGCGAGCGACGGTTAGCGGTTGGCATGGAAAGGGTCCGCGGGGAGTGAGTTGTCAGTCTGCAGATTCCGGAAGTGGATTCCGGAAGTGGATGCCCGAACGTTCCGGATGGTATGCTCCGGCTCAACAAATGTCACGGGGGAACGGTATGCCCGATCGAACGGCGGGTTATCAGCCACTGCCAACGACTTACGGCGATAAATGGAAGCGGCACGGCGCGAGCCGTCCGGTAACGACAGGAAATTTCTGCATCCATCACCGGACAACTCGCGCCGTTCCGCTCAAAGTAGGGGGCATTGGGTGTCAGCCCCGGGCTGCAGCCGACGCCGCGGCCCGGGTCCAGGGCCTGCCGGCCACAGGCGTTCACAAAACGGCCCTTCAGGCCTGAAAGGCCGTTTTCGAATAGCCTGGGGTGGCAGCCCCAGGGCTCTACCTGGGCCCTCCGGGGCGGACTGACGGAACTTCGAACCTGGCGCTGTCCAGTTAGAGGTGTCTTGCGAGGTGTTTCGCACCGAATCGCAGTTCCGGGGCGGTGTTGGGGTGGGGGCATTGACCTTGACCGGGACAGGAAGGGCGAGTTAGTCTTCGCGGTTTAAGCCACGGGAAGTGGTTTGCGGTTCGTGCAGCAAGCGGCAATCAGCGCCAGGGACGGGGCGATGCAGAATTTTCTGCGGATTTCAACTTACATCTTTCGTCATCGCCGGCTGGTAGTGCTTTCGGTGATCTGTGCGTTGGTGGTTTCGCTGTTCTGGGCGATGAATCTGTCGTTTGCCTTCCCGGTGGTGAAGGTGTTGTTTCAGAACGACAGTCTGCATGATTTTGTGGACCAGGAAATCGTTCGGCTGCAGGCATCGATTGACGCGGACACGCAGGCGCTGGACCGGATGCCGGTGGATCAGGTGAAACCGCGGGCTCGACTGCAGTATCAGATTGGCGAAGAATCGTGGAATCTGCTGATGATGACGCGGGTTCGCAATTCGGTGCTGCCGTATGTACCTCGGGACAAGTTTGACACGATGGCAGCATTGCTGGGGATGCTGCTGGCGGCGACGCTGCTGAAGGGGATGTTTATCTACTTTCAGGAGCTGCTTGTGGGAAGTGTGGTGCAGCTGACGGTGAACGCGATCCGTCAGGACTGTTTCCGTGCTGCGCTGAAACTGGACGTGCAGTCGCTCAATCGGATTGGTACGGCATCACTGATGTCGCGGATGACGAACGACATTGAGCAGATGACGACAGCGATTCGGGTTTTCGGGGTGACTCTGGTGCGTGAGCCGCTGAAGGCGGGGGCCTGTACGATACTGGCGTTCTGTGTGAACTGGCGGCTGGCGACGCTGTCCTGCATGATGGTTCCGTTGCTGGGGTTGGTGTTCAATTTTTTCGGCCGTCGTCTGCGTCGAGCGTCTCATCGCACGATGGAGACGATGGCAAAGATTTACGAGTGCATTGGTGAGACGTTCGGTTCGGCGAAGATTGTGATGGCGTTTTCGGGTTATCAGCGGCATCGGCGGCTGTTTCTGGAGGCGAACCGGGAGTATTACCACGGCGCGATGCGAATTGTGCGTCTGGGAGCGCTTTCGCGGCCGATTTCAGAGACGATGGGTGTTGTCGGAGTGTTTGCGGCGCTGGCACCGGGCGCCTATCTGGTGCTGCGTGAGACCGATTCGATTCTGGGAATCAAGCTGGCAGCAGCTCCGATGAGTATTGCCGAGCTGGCGACGCTGTACGCACTGCTCGCAGGGACGCTGGACCCTGTGCGAAAGCTGTCGAGCGTTTTCGAGCAGATCAAGCGTGGCATGGCGGGTTGTGAGCGAGTCTTCGGGCTGATCGACCAGAAGACGACGGTTCCCGAGCCACGGAATGGTCGCATGCTGATTCCGCACCATACGATGATTTCATTTCGCAATGTTTCGTTTCGCTACGATGATGCGGAGAAGGAGTCCGGCATCAGTCCTCCGGCATTGAAGAACGTGTCGCTGGACGTGCGATTTGGTGAGGTGGTGGCGATTCTGGGTGGCAATGGTTCCGGCAAATCAACCTTGCTGAGTCTGTTGCCGAGGTTTATGGATCCATCTGAGGGCCAGGTGCTGATTGACGGAGTGGACATTCGTGAGCTGCGGACGTTTGATTTGCGCAGCCAGATGGGTTTGGTCACTCAGGAAACCCTGCTGTTTAACGACACGATTTACGAAAACATTCGGTACGGCGATCCGACGGCATCGCGGGAAGCGATTCTGGAAGCTGCGGACAGAGCGCAGGCAACGGGCTTCATCAATCAGTTACCGGAGGGTTTCAGCACTCTGGTGGGGGATCGTGGCGGTCGGTTGTCCGGTGGTCAGCGACAACGCATCGCGCTGGCCCGTGCAATTCTGCGGAATCCCTCGATTCTGATTCTGGACGAAGCGACGTCGGCGGTGGATTCGCACAGTGAAGAGATTATTCACAGCGTGCTGAAGAGTTTTGCGGTGAATCGAACGGTGTTCATTATCACGCACACGCTGAGTGCTGCGTTTCTGGATCTGGTGACGAAGATTGTGGTGATGGATCACGGTCGGGTCGTGGCAACGGGCACGCACGCGGAACTCCTGCAGTCCGCACCGGCGTATTCGCGTCTGCTGCAGTCTGACGCCCCGGCGGCCCGGGCCGCCTGAACTGTATGACGATGTTTGTCAGTGGAAGTCCACCATGCCTCCAAAGAGTCTCGTGCAGTGGCGATTTCTGGACGGGCGTCCGGGCCATGAGAGCCAGGTTCTGGGGCTGTCTGAGTCACTTGCGAGCATCTGTCCGGCGGTGTTTGTGGACGTTCCGGTGGACGGGTCAAAACGCGGTATCCGGGCATTTCTGCCGGATCGATTTCGGGCACTTGAGCGGGCGCCGCGTCCGCAGCTGCTGATTGGTGCGGGCCACGCGACGCATGCCGCCCTGCTCCGCTGCCGTCAGCTCTTCGGCGGTCGTTCAATTGTGCTCATGAAGCCCAGTCTGCCTCCCTGCCTGTTTGATCTGTGTCTGGTGCCGCGCCATGACAGGCTGCTGCTGCCGTGGCGGAATGTGGTGCGGACGGCCGGCGCGATCAATCGGATGCGTCCGAGCCAGCGTCGTCCGGGCGGACGGGGCCTCGCGCTGATCGGCGGCCCGTGCCGACATTTTCTCTGGTCGGACGCGGTGGTGCGAAGTGGCATTCTGCGAGCAGTCTCGGCAGCCCCGCTGCAGTGGACGGTGGCCACATCGCGACGAACACCATCGAGTCTGCTGGATGACTGGAATGACAGGCCGTCGAACGTCGCATGGCAGACGACGGGCAAATTGAGTGGTGCTGAGATTGCGTCACTGATCGGGGCTGCTGACCGGGTGCTGGTGACCAGTGACAGTATGTCGATGATCTGTGAAGCGCTCACGAGCGGTGCGGAGGTGGAGCTGATTGACCTTCCGGCGCGGCGAAACAGCAGGCTTTCGGTCGAAGTGCAGTCACTGGTGCGACAGGGGTTCTGGTCTTCAGCAGAGCAGTTGATTCCTGAAGCTGATCGATGTGCCGCTCTGGTGCTTGAGCGGTTGTTTCCGGAGCGTGTTTGTGGAGAGTCTGAGTCGTCGAGCGGGGTTCGCGCTGGCTGGAGGCGTCCCGCTGCGGTGGCTGCGGGAGCTGTCGCTGGCGGTGTCGCTGGCGGTGTTGCTGGCGGTGTTGCTGGCCGTGTTGCTGGCCGTGTTGCTGGCGGGTCGTTGCTGAGTGTCATCGCTGGCATGCTGACTCCGGCTGCGCTGCGGGAAGGTGAACCATGACTCGCCCTGCCCTGCCCCCGGAATGGCTCAGTCGCCGCACGCCGACGTTCCAGTTCCCCAAAAGCCTGCTGCGTCCGTTGCTGAGAACGGTCAGATCGCTGAAGGACAGCGGCTGGCTGCCGGCGGTTCCGCTGCAGCAGCACGTTGTGATTTGTGGTTTTCCTCGAAGCGGTACGACGCTGTTTCAGCTGATGATGGAGGGGTGTATTGAGGGACCGGGGTGTCGGGGTCGGGAAATCAGAGCGATGGATCTGGCGGCCTGCGGGCGACGGTCGCACGCGGCGCTGGTTTCAAAGCGACCAAAGGATTTGTTTCTGATTCCGGAGCTGCGCGAGTTTTATGCGGGGCGCGGCGTGCGGCTGCAGTTTGTTCTGCTGCACCGGGATCCTCGGAGTGTGCTGACGTCGAAGCATTTTTCACGGCCGGCCGAGTATTACCTGTCGGCTGAAGAATGGCGGCACTACTACGCTCACTGGAACTGGCATCGCGGCGATCCGGACGTACTGTCAGTCAGCTATGAAGATCTGGTGCGAGATCCGGATCAGGTTGAGCAGCGCGTGCTGGAGTTCACCGGCTGGCAGGCGCGCTGGAGATTCCGCGACTTTGTACAGCATGTCCCTCGAGGCTTTGATGGTCGGGCATTGAATGCCCTGCGGGAGCTGGATCCGTCAAGACTGACCGCGTGGCGCGGGGAGCAGCATGTGCGGCGGTTGCGGGAACTGCTGACAGAGTTACCGGAGCTGCCCGAGCGACTTGTGGGAATGGGCTTTGAACCTGACGATGGCTGGCTGCGTCTGTTGCAGGACGATGCTTCATCCGGCATCGTAGCCTGACGGTGCGGGATGATTCTTTCTTATCGCCAGCGCTTTATTTTTCTGAAGACGGCCAAGACGGCGGGCACCAGTATCGAGATCGCTCTGTCCCGCCACGCCGGACCGGACGACATTATCACACCGATTTCTTCGGGCGATGAGCAGTTGCGGAAAGAATGGGGCAGCCGCGGCCCTCAGAACTATCACCTGCGGCTGAGCAGCCTGACGGCTCGACAGCTGGCGGGTATGGCTCTGCAATTCAGACGGCCGGGCTTTTACAATCACATGCCGGGAACAGAAGTGCAGCGGCTGGCTGGCAACGCGGTGTGGGAGCAAAGCTTCCGTTTCTGTGTGGAGCGGAATCCGTTTGATCGCGTGGTTTCGCTGTACTGGTGGTGTCATCGGCGGGAACCGCGTCCATCGATCAGTGAGTTTCTGCGTTCACCGCAGCTGCAGCTGCTGACGAAACACGGCATCGATCTGTACACGGACAGTTCCGGGCGGATTCTGGTGGATCGGGTTCTGCGCTACGAGCGGCTGGAGGAGGAGCTTGAGGACGTGCGGCTGAGACTGGGTCTGCCTGAACCGCTGGTGCTGCCGCGGGCAAAGAGCGGCCATCGGCCGGACCACCAGTTGTGGCGGGATGTTCTGAGTGTCGCGGATCGCCGGCTGGTGGAGCGACAATTCCGACGCGAGCTGCAGATGTTTGGCTATGAATGGTAACAAAAAACACCCGCAGACGAAGCCTGCGGGTGGAGTGGAGTTTGTCAGGGCACAGGCGGGTTTGGTTTACTTGAGGGAGCCTTTTTTGAGTCCATCGCCGCTGACTTCGATGGCTTTCTGCGGATTATCGCCAGCCTTGACTTTTACGACGTACTTGCGGTTGATGTAGCCGACCTTTTCGTGCCACACGCGGAATTCGTGTTCACCTGTCGGCAGGCCTTCGATGGTGAACTTGCCGTAGTTGTCGGTCACAGCAGCGTAGGGGTGATCTACCGCCAGCCAGTAAGCGCCCATCCACGGATGGAAGTCGCAGGTGACCTTGAACGGCAGAGTCTCTGCGACCTTGATTTCCATCTTCTGCCCCTTGCCTTCGGGAGTGTTGGGGGCGATGAGGACGTTAGCAGCGACATTCTTGAGGGGATAGGTGTGGGTGTTATGGGCAATCGGATCGTGGGAGATGACTTCGACGACCTGGCCGGTTCTGGCAATCAGAACGTGGGGGATGAACAGGCAGTTCTTCTGGTCGAAGAGCACGGTTTGCTTTGCAGGGGCTTTCAGGTCGGGGTGGATGGTCTTCGGGGCTTTGGCGAGGTAAACAAAGACATTGGCAAGGCCTTTGTTTGAGGGGTTGACGACGATATCGTCTTTGTAGGTGTCTTCGGTGGCGCAGACTTCTTTGTCTTTGATTTCTGCGCCTTTGCGATGCAGGAGTTCGAGTTCCGGGACTGTACCGGAAACGGTCACCTGTCCGGTCACCGTGCCCCAACTTTGGGCGAAGGCCGGAGAGGCGACGGCAACTGACAGCAGTGCTGACAGCATCAGTTTGTTCATGTCTGTCTCTTTCGTGGAAACTGAAATGGGGCGGGGTGGGCAGCACGGCAGAGCATCTGCCGATGGAATTTGAAACTGTTGAAGTAACCGCACTTCCGGCGCCCGAACAACAAATTTTACGGCTGGTGATGCGGGAAGTCGAACCGGCGCTGACTGATGTGCAGGGGAAGCGCGGGAGTTTGCCAGTGTTGGGAGACTGGTCGCTGAGCAAAGCGCCTGACCTGCCTGGTTTATCGCGATCCGCGTGGGCGGTTTTGGCACAGTTGCGAGCGGTGAAGCACAGTGCGCGCCCCTGCGTTGCGAAAACGCAACGCGTCGGCAAAGGTCGTGGGAGCCGATCGGAGGGCGCAACGTCAGAGCTTTGCGGTGAATTGCATCGGATTTCCCTGGCAACCGCTCAGAAAAGCCGTTGAATAGCGATGTAGACAACATCTCCCTACAAACGTTTGCCTGCTATGCCTTCACGTATGTCTGCAACACCATCCGATAAACTGCCCGATGCTGAAGCGTTTGCCTGCCTGATGCGGCAGCGGGCGGAAGACGCTCTGTCGGCGTCGGTCCATCACGCTTCGCTGTCGCAGCAGTATCTTTCGCTGGCCCAGAAGTTCACCGGACTGGCTGAGCAGTCTGCATTTGGTCCGGGCGGAATGTTCGACTATGCGGAGCGTCTGGACCATGAGGCGGCGACTGGAATTCCGGCTGCAGTCTGTTTTTCGCAGCGACGACAGATTGCATCAACTGCGAATTCGGTTCCATCAGCAGCGCATCCGGAATCGAACGCAGGCACAGCTCACCCGCCGGCTGATCTCCCGACACCGCAACCGGCAGCGACTCCCGTTGCCGCTGGTTCCGCAGAGTCAGTCGAGCCACCGACCGACGCGCTGCGGGAGGATGCCAGACTGCAGTCTTCCCGGGCTGGTGAATCGCTGCCGCCGGAAACGCAAAGCATCAGAGGCAACAGCAGCGGGGAAGTTTCGGCGTGTATGGAGGCAGACGGGCGTCCAAAGCTGCATTCCCCTCCCGCCCGCACTTCTCTGAAAGCTCTCCACGAATCTGTTCAGAACGCAGAGCAGCAGCTGGCGGATGACCGGGCAGCAACGCATGCGGAACTCGAGCAGAAGTCGGGGGATGGAACGGCGTCGGACGGTTCAGGACCTGGCGCAAAAAGTTCGCCTGCGGCTGCGGCTGCGGCTTCGACTGCGACCACAGCGAGAAAACCCAATGGGAAGCGGCGGGCCAGGGTTTCCCTGCGCAGGCTGCTTGAACGCGCCCGCATGGCTGCGATGGAACAGACGGACCGAGTGCGTCTGCGGGTTCGGCAGAAGGACCTGCAGCCAAAGCTGCGAAAAACATCGGAAGAGGTGGTGCAGGAACTGAAGCGCAGCCGGAAACCAGCCACTATCAGCACAGTTGTTACGCTGGTGGTTCTGGGAATTCTGGCTCTGGGCAGACTCGAGCTGGTGGAAGAAGAGCCGCTGCCGCCCCTGTCCGCCAGTTTTTCGGGGCCGTCTGAGGAGGCGGAGGAAGCGGCGATTATCGAGCAGATTCTGGAGCAGACCGGGGAACAGCAGGAGCAGCCGGCGGAGGCGGATGAGGCGATCGCAGAATCGGACCCACCTCCACCGGAACCGACTCCTGAACCGCTCCCCGAACTTCCGCCACCAATCCCTCAGCCTCCCCTGCCGGAACCCGAATTGCAGCTGGCGAATATCGACCTGTCTGAAATCCCGCTTCCGGAATCACCTCTCGGCACGCAGCCAGTGAAGCCAGCACGAAACGCCACACCCGCTGCAACGAGGACTCCGTCTTATCAGCACCGCAGTGACGCGGGAAAGAGACAGATGCTGGCGAAGTACGGTGGTTCTGCAGGGAGTGAATCGGCGGTTGGCCTTGCACTGGAGTGGCTGGCCAAACGTCAGCGCCCCGACGGAAGCTGGGACTTTGCCGACGTGGGACCATGTACCAGCCCGGGCAGGATCAGCAATCCAATCGGCGGAACGGCCTATGCGCTGCTGCCGTTTCTGGCAGCCGGACACACGCACCGCCAGGGGAGCTATCGTCGGCAGATACAGGCCGGACTGCAGTATCTGAGCACCGTCGGGATCAGCGTGCCCGCCGGTTATGACCTGCGTGGAGTTGTCAATCAGCGGGATGATGATCCGGAACCGAACTATGCCTATTACGTACACGGAGCTGCCACACTCACACTCTGCGAGGCGTGGGGAATGTCCAGAGACCGGGCACTCAAGCCTGTCTGCGAGGGGGCGGTGCGATTCCTGGTCAATTCCCAGGATCCGCGGGGCGGAGGCTGGCGCTACAATCCGCAACAGCCCGGCTCAACCTCGTGCACCGCCATTCAGGTGATGGCGCTGAAAGCCGCCGAACGGGCCGGAATTGCTGTTCCCAAGCCGACATGGCAGGGTGTGAGTGTCTATCTGGACAGCGTGTCCGTCGATCGCGAGGGGCGTTATGGCTATGAAACTCAGAAGAAGGCCTTTGACATCTCCGTGACCTCGATGGCACTGCTGAGCCGCATGTACGCCGGCTGGAAACGGGATGACGGCGACCTGCGGAAGGGAATTGCGCTGATCGACCGCAAGGGCCCCTACGACAACCTGTATTACTGCTATTTCGCTTCCCAGGTGATGAAAAACTGGGGTGGTCCGGAGTGGCAGCGGTGGAATGCACGTCTGCGGGACGATCTGGTGGCCTGGCAGGACCGCGAAGGAGATTCCGCGGGCAGCTGGGCGCCGCGCGATCGTTCGGACACCAGCGTTTCCGGTGGCAGACTGCTCACCACCTGTCTGGCCGCACTGACGCTGGAGGTGTACTACCGAAACCAGTCCGTGTTTGGAGATGAGAACGAGGACGAGCAGCCTGGGGGGAGGACGGGAGACGGCAATTTGACAGTTGCGGACGGCCCTGCCCAGCCAACAGCCGCTGTGGAGTCGGGCCAGTTGGATACGCAGCCGTCCGACATGGAGCAGCCGGGTAGAAAAAGAGCAGCCGGGGGTCGATGAGCCCTTGTGGTCTGTTCCCGCACAAAGAATCTGCCGCAGCCGCCGGAGTGCTGGAAATGATTGCTGACTGAGAAGCGGCATGTTGGGTCAGGTGCATGGCACTTTTTGACGCAGGTGTGTTTACGGCCTGTAAGGCCAGGTCCATCAGCCTGGCATGAAATGCCAGGTCAGGCCGCCCCCGGCAGTCTCGCCCTGTAAGGGCAGTTCACAGCCGAATGCTGCCTGTTCGGTGTGACCCGGGTGTGCAGCAGTGCCCTTCGGGGGCGTGCGACTGACGCGAGTGCCCGCACTTTTCGGCATGAACCCCGACGACATCCGCAGAGCTCTCCGCAAAACATATGCGCAGCCCCGCAGGGCCGTCCTCCAAAAGCCTGGGGTGAGGAGCCCCCGATTCGGGGCGACGAACCCCAGATCGCTCCTGACTGGAAAGCGCCACGTCGGGTCAGCTGCAGCGTCTTTGAGCGACGCTGTGGCTGTCATTTTATCCATGAAATCCGCGTGATCTGTGGTAAAAACACGATCGCATTCTGACCACAGACAGCGTGGATCACACGGATGAATCGCAGAGGTGACACTGTCAGTTCCAGTCAGACCTGAGCGCACTTTTCCAGCAGCAGGGATGCAGTTCTGGAATTTGTCCATTCCAGCAGTGCTGCCATGAAGCAGGTTTCTGACGGCGTAAGTGATTTCAGGACGCCCCGAAGCAGAGTGGCCGCTGTGCCCCAAAACTTGCCCTTCCGCGAGAGCACTCCCATGGGCTCTCGACAGAATGACGACCACCAGGGCGTTGATTCGGTTCAAATGAAAACAACGCCGCCAGCAGTCGCACCAGTCACACCAATTTTGCCGACCGCAATTCAGCCGCCGGAGGCGCGCGGGGACAGACCCTCGGAACGATTGCAGCGGTCGAAGCGGTGCAGACGAAGACAACACCGCCAGCAGTTGCACCAGTCACACCAATTCTGCCGACCGCCGTTCGCCCGCCGGAGGCATGCGGGGACAGACCCTTGGGTACGATTACAGCGGTTGTTGAGGTTCAAACGAAAACAACGCCGCCAGCAATTGCACCGGCTGCATCA
>CAZLOQ010000035.1:0-41854 GCA_964561125.1 uncultured Chitinophaga sp.
ACCTTTCAATTGACAAGAACAGCCAGGCTTACCTGGCGCACCAGAGATCACAGAGGTCACAGAGAAAAGGGATCAGCTGGTACTCGACTGCCGCGACAGGCGGTTGCTCTCTCTGTGTCCTCCGTGTCCTCTGTGGCTCGATTTTCAGCCACAGAGATCACAGAGGTCACGGAGAAAAAGGGATCAGCTGGCACTCGACTGCTGTCGTAGAAGGAGTGGAGTGAGCGCAACGCAATCGTGCCAGGGTCCGTTCAAAGCCTTCGGGGGTCGCCACGGAAAGCGCGAGCCCCGCCAAATCACCCGCCCCGCAAAGCCCACTGCTGCATACCCGGGTCACACCGAACACGCAGCGTTCGGCTGAGAACTGCCCCTACAGGGCGTAAGCTGTCGGGGGCGGCATGACCTGGCATTTCATGCCAGGCTGATAGAACTGGCCTTACAGGCCGCAAACACACATGCGTCAAAATGTGCCATGAAGACGAAGCTGCTGGCCCAACATATCGCTGTCCAGCCAGGTGTTTCACGAACTGTCACGCCAGCTCTGCGGCGGCGCGTGTGGCTGCTTTTTGCCAGAGCAGCAGTGCGACAAAAGAGACTCCGAGATCCACAATCATGGTGGACACTTTGAGGAGCACTTCGAGGATTTTGACGATGGCCCCGTTCCAGGTGATCCACGGTTCCAGCCAGAGCGTGAACATGGTGAGCATGAAATAGGTGGCCAGAGCGAACTTTGCGGCATCGGCGGAACGCAGTTTCTCGATGGTGAGCGTGGCGACGAACAGGGCGCCGCAGCCGAAGGCGGTCAGCGAAATGAACCAGAATTCCGAACAGATCGCGCCGAACATCAGCGGGCTCACCAGATCGATAAAAAACAGCCCGATCGTCTGCTCAATCGCCTCACCCACAGTCGCGGTCTGAGGTTTTTGTGAGAAGATCAGTTTCCAGAACCAGCCGGTGACGAACCACGAGATTGCTGACTGCAGAAACCTGTCGTTGGGCCACTTCATGATCGCGCTGCCATTCGTGAATGCTGCCGGAGGAGCCCGGGCCGCAGGGTGACGGCCCTTTCAGACTCCTGCTGTCTGCATTCCTTACGACGCTCATCCACGCGGGCATGGCATCAGCGTGCAGCGACCGTTCCGGGATCAAGCAGCTGGATGACGTGGCGGACGGCAAACGGTCTGCGGACGAAACCGGCTGCAGCGGCGGAATGCCACTGCATCATGCACACGTGGTTGCTGGTGGCGAGGATCAGCGGGTCTCCGGCTGCTTCGTTGAGAAAGGCGGATTTCTTCTGCAGAATTTCCCGAGCGGCCGCGGGGCGCTGGAGGTGATAGACGCCTCCGGAACCGCAGCAGTCGTGGGCGGCCGGGGCGAGCTGCCAGCGATAGCCTGTGGCGTCCATCACGGCAGCCGGAATTCCGGGGCTGCGCTGTCCATGGACAAGATGGCAGGGGAGGTCGAGCCAGACGCGGGCCGATTCCGGTCGACCAGCGCGGCGAACCGGGCCGATTTCTGCGAGGAATTCGAGGACATCGCGGACGGGGAGCAGGCCATCGAGTGTTCGGCGAGTGGCGAGTCCGCAGCCGGCGGAATTGGCCAGCACTACGTCCACATCGGCAGCCTGAAATGCCGCCCGATTTGCCGCTCGCAGGTGTTCCACTGCATTCAGCCCCAGATGTTCATGCATCGCTCCGCAACAGCCCTGCGACTGCGGAATGACCACCCGAATATTGTTCTCAACGAGCACACGAATGGTGGCGAAATTGATTTCGCGGAAGACGGCATCCATGAGGCAGCCAGTGAGCAGTGCGGCTCTGGGGCCAGTGGGGCGGTGCTGTTGCATGAGCTGTTGTGCGTAGCGGGCGGTGGACAGCCATGTGGCTGGCTGGCCTGGAAAGAGCAATCGGTGGGGGGCCAGTCGCCAGCGGCGGAGCCAGCGGACGGGGAGCATGGCGGGACTGAAGAGTGCGGGGCGGGCGGCGAGCCATGCGGCGGCCCGCAGGAGCAGTCCGGGGCGCGTGCGTCCGCTCTGCACATGTTCGTGCCGCACCTGCTCGAGGATCTCACCATAGGGTACGTTCGCCGGGCAGGCCGGTTCGCAGGCGAGGCAGCCCACGCAGTCACTGGTGTAGGAAGCTGTCCATGGGTCCGGCGGGATCTGTCCGCTGGATTCTTCGCGCCACAGTCGCAGGCGTCCGCGGGGGGAATTGTTTTCGTCGCCGGAAGCCTGGAATGTGGGGCAGACTTCAAGACAAAACCCGCAGTGCACGCAGCTGGTCAGCAGTTCCGGGAGCGAGCGATGAGGCTTTGGTTCAGTCATGTCCGGGACAGCTCCTCTGTGAACATCTTCAGCCAGGCGGTTTCTTCTGCGCTCTGAGGTTTGCGGGGCACATATCGCGACTGTACATCTCCACCCGTGCCGGCAACCAGATTCTCTATGTCATCCCGCAGCTGGGTGAGCCGCAGAATGTCAAGGGCCGTACGCGGTGGTACGGTCAGTCTGCCGTGAATCACGCCAGGGTAGAGCATGGCGATGATTTCAAACATGTGCTGGGTCTGCAACCGTGAGACGATATCAAGGAGTTCGTCCGGAGATGTCTTGACCACGAGGTCCGGCAGACCGTCGGTCGGGGCGAGGCCGGGGATGGAGCGTGAATGAGCAGCTGCGACGAGTCCGTCCTGGCGGAGGCTCAGACGGAATTCTGCAGCGAGTTCCCTGAGCCGGCCGAACGCCACGGGTTGTTCGGCCTGCGGTCCATGCCAGCAGATTCGCAGCTGAGCGGGAGCGGAGTGCGGAATGGCCGGCAGGAGCAGATCAATGGCATCAAACCAGTGCAGCCAGCAGCTGTTGAGGAGCTCTGTGGCGGCGATTTCGGCGGCATCGACTGTGCCCTCAAGTCGATAGACAGCATGTGTGCCGCAATCAGGTCGCAACCGCAGTACAAAATCCGTCGGGCTTCCAAGGTCGCGACCGGCGTGGAGCAGGAAGCGGAAGAGGTCGTAGCCTGTTGTGGACTTGACGACGCGTTCTCCGAGTCGCGCGAGCCGACCGTCAGGAAGTTTCCAGTTCATGCCGATGATATTGTCGCAGAAGGGGCCGAACCGGGAGGACGAGGGTGCCCAGGCGCTCGCCTGCATATGCTCGGCCAGCGTGGCAGACGGATCCAGTGCGAGCGGAAAGCGAAAACCGCGGGGGCGGCACCAGGCATCGAGCTGCCGGAGTGTCCAGTCGGCCGGGCAGCAGCAGGTGCCGTCAATTTCGTCAAAGCCGGGTGTGAAGAGTCGTTCTGCAGAGGATGGCGGGAGAGTCGCCTGGTGTTCGGTGTGGTGAATCGGCAGAGCCGCCGGGGAGCCGGCATTTGCCGGGGTGAAACGACGTGTATTGAACACCTTGAGCGGATTGAGCTGATGTCGGGGGTTGAAGATGCGGGGCACTGCCAGCTGCAGTCGCAGGGCTTCGGGTCCGAAGATCAGCGGCATGCAGCAGGTTTTGTCGTTGCCGATGCCATGTTCGCCGGACAGCGTCCCTCCCACTTCCACCACGCGCTGCATCAGCCTGCGACTGATGGACTCGACGGCGTGTACCTGTTCGGGTTTGCGGGAGTCAAAGAGGAAGTTGGGGTGCAGGTTGCCATCGCCCGCATGGAACACATTCACGGCACGCAGCCCGGCAGCATCGGCTTCGTCGTAGACAAGCTGCAGGATTTCCGCGAGGGCTCGGCGGGGGATGACCGCGTCCTGCACGAGGAAGTCGGGGCTGAGTTGTCCCATCAGCCCGCCGGCCACTTTGCGGGCTTTCCAGAGTCCCCGGCGAACCTGTTCGTCGTCGCTGAAGTCGATCTGCCCGGCCCCGGCGTTACGGAGCAGTTGAGTGACGGCGGGCGCCCGGGCATCGGCGAGCACCTGGGGGCCGTCAATTTCGACGACGATGAGAAAACAGTTATGCGGCAGCCCCATCGCCATCGGACTGTTCTCGACCATGGCCACGCAGCGCGGATCCATGAGTTCAATGGCAACGGGGAAGGAAGAATCGAGCGCGAGTGCCTGCACGGCGCGTTCTGCGGACTTGAGATCGCCGAATGCGGCGCGCCAGGTCCAGCACTTCTGAGGACGGGGCAGCAGTCGCAGCCAGAAACGAGTGAAGGCCGCCAGCGTACCCTCTGAACCCACCATCAGCCGCTTCCAGTCCTCCCGCCACGGACCACGGCCGCCCCCCGGTCCGCCAAACCGGAAAATGGAACCATCCAGCATCACACCTTCCACACCCAGCACATAGTTGCTGGTGACGCCGTAGCGAAAGCAGTGGGCGCCACCTGCATTCATGGCAATGTTGCCGCCCAGAGTGCACACCGGTCCGCTGGAGGGATCCGGGGGATAGAACAGGCCATGGGGTTCCAGTGCCGCGTCGAGCTGGTTAAGTACAACGCCGCTTTCGACTTCACACCAAAACCCGCGAGTGCAGATATTCCGGATGCTGCGGAGAGCCGACGTGTGGATAACGACGCCTCCCTGTGCAGCCACGGGCCCGCCGGACAATGACGTCCCTGCGCCACGCATTGTGAAGGGCACATCCATTGACCTCAGACCGTCAACAAGCACGCAGAGTTCATCACGGTCAGCGGGGATGACCACGGCATCCGGTGGATAGCGGCGATAACCCAGGCCATCCGCGTCATAGCCGGCGCGCTGCGCGGGAGAATCCAGAATTCGCCCGCGGACGACCAGGCGTCGGAGTTTTTGCAGGAGTGGCGACACGAAACCACCTGAGTTGTGCGGGAGCTGAGTTGTGGGGGCGGGGGCGTGAGCAGCCTGCCTGCATCGCGAGCGACTTAGTCAGCTTTTCGGAATCCGGCCTGGATCAGGCTTTCGTAACCGGCACGAAGCGGTCGCAGGTCAATTCCCTGGTTCTGCAGGGCTTCGGCGAACATCAGCACGCGCCCCCCGGACTTGCAGTGCACGTAGACGGGTATGTCTTTGGGGAGCGTTTCAGCGATGCTGGCGGGGGTGGCTGATTTGAGTTGGCTGAGGGGCAGCAGCTGAGCGTCGGCCAGATGTCCTTCGGTCCATTCGTCCTGTTCACGCACGTCCAGCAGGATTGCGGCTTTCTGTTCGACCTGCTGTTTGACGTGATCGAGCGGATCGAGGGCGTGGCCGGCACTTGAAAACTGGGGTTTCATGGCTTTGGGTGTTCCTGGTTTGGCGGGGTTATTCTGGGCAGATTTGCGGGGCTGTGCGAAGAGCGGCGAATCGGGGTCGCCGCTGGACTAGAGGAAGGCGATGATGACTAGCACTTGGTCGCGGGTGAGCGTATTAATCAGTCCGGCTGGCATCATGGAGACTTTGGACACCAGCGTGTCCTCGATTTCGTCGCGGGCAATCGTGGTGAGATTGCCGGGTTCGAGCATATTCTCGCAGACCATGATGCGATCGCTGTTGAGATTCACAACACGGCCGGCGATGGTGCGGCCGCTGTCGAGCACAAACACGCTGGCTTCGTACTGATCGGAGATGACTTTGCTGGGTTCGATGATGGATTCGAGCAGTGTGCGGGCGTTGTAGCGGCGCGAGACGGCAGTGAGTTCCGGGCCGACGATGCCCCCGTCACCGGCGAAGCGATGACATTTGAAACAGGCGGTGACCTGGAACATGCGGCGGCCGTTGTCGAAGTGACGACCGCGCAGTCCGGCTTCGACGTCGGCGAGGAAATCGTCAACGGTCCACTCTTTGACAACGGCACGAGCAGCGGCCTCGACAAGCGGCAGGCTGCCGGTGGGCTGGGCTTCAAGCACGTCGCGGAGCGCGATTTTTTCGTCTTCTGTGAGCCGGTCAATGGCTTCCTGGCGAATGTTTTTGATGAAGCCGGAGAACGAGTTGCCTCCACGGAGCGTGACGGACTTCACAAACCACTCGAAATAGGCCTTGCGCTGTTCCAGGGTCCAGGGCCCCTCAAGGGCTCGGAGGCAGTACGCGTAATGAATCTGTTCTTCCTGGCTGGGGGCTTTGGCGAGCAGATCGAGCGTTTTGGCGGCGACGTCGGGAGCATTGAGATAAACGAGCACTCGGCAGAGTTCCCGATTGAGCCGCGGGCTGCGGGCCGGGTAGAGCGGGCTGAGAGCGGCGGCGACCTGACGGGCTGTGTCCTGATCGGGCTGTCCCATGCGGATGAAGCACAGTCCGAGAACTCGCAGGGCATCCAGCTGTTGGGATTCGGTGAGCTGTGCGGGGTTGAGTTGTGCGAGGGAGGCGAGCAGGGCGTTCTGGTGGGCCGGGTCGCCGCAGCGAGCAAGTGCGAGCAGGGCGGTAATGCGGGCATCGGGGCTGGATTGTTCAGCAAGCGCCCTGTCGGCCCATGAGGAGACCGGCTGATGTTCGATGGCCGTGCGGGCCGCAAAGCGGATGGTGCGGTCCGCGTGCCCCAGATGCGGCCAGGCTTTGGCGATGGCGTCCGGGTTGGGTTCGTGGAGGGCTTCGAGGGACTTGCGGAGTTCCCGGTCGGCAAGGCCGGGCTGAGAATCAAAGGCGGCCGGGGCGGTGGATTCTGAGCCGGAGTAGGTCACGCGGTAGAGGCCGGACTGAGTTCGGCGACCGCCGATTGTGAAGTACATCGCCTGATCGCGGGGGTTGATGATCACGTCGGTAACAGGCAGCGGAGCCGCGGAGATGAAGCGTTCAGCCGTGCCCTTCCAGGACGCGCCGTCCGGCGTCATCTGCACGGCATAGATCACTCCGTAGCTCCAATCGCTGATAAACAGCGAATGCTGGTATCGGGCCGGGAACTTTGCCCCCGTCCCGAACGTGATGCCTGTTGGGGAACCGGGGCCGATATCGACGACGGAACCCAGGCTGTCCGGGTAGTATTCAGGCCACTTGCCGGTGCCGGAACGCCAGCCGAATTCGGAGCCGCTGGTGACATGATTGACACGAGTTGGCCGATACCACGGAGATCCCACATCCCACTCCATGTCGGCGTCGTAGGTGAAGAGCTCTCCGAGGGGGTTCAGGGCGATGTCATACTGATTGCGGAAACCCATGGACAACAGTTCCCAGTCTTTGCCGTCGGGACTGACTTTGGCAATCCAGCCGCCGGGGGCAAGGATGCCGACGGCGTGGCCTCCGGCATCCCACATCCGCGGGAGCAGCTGGTCTTCATTCCAGATGGTCGGCACCCGCGAACGACTGAACTGAGTGGGGGCGGTGTGATTGCCACACGCCACAATCAGCGATTTGCCGTCCGGGGAGAGAATGATGGCGTGCGGACCATGCTCGTTGCCACCTTCCAGCACTCGCAGGTGTTCTGATGAATCATAGATGTCATCACCGTTCGTGTCGCGGACGCGGTGCAGTCCGACACGAGGCTTGTCGCCACTGTTGGTCATCACGTACAGGCTGTCGAAGGCGCAGAGCAGCCCCTGGGCCATGCCCACGTCCACAGGAATCGGCTCGATCGTGGTCTGCTGATCAGTGCCCTGCGGCGGCGGAGTTACGCGGTAGAGTTTGCCGTACTGGTCTGAAACAATCAGACGCCCCTGCGGATCGGTGGTCATACAGACCCATGAACCCATGGACTCTGAGGGAACGGAATAGAGCAGTTCAGCGGCAAAACCCTCGGCAATCTTCAGGTCAGAGACCGGGGTTGCTTCGGGGAGCGGCGGAGCGTCGTCCGAAAGCACAACAGCGTCGATTTCCATGCGACCGGCCCGACTGAGCGGATCGATGCGGAGAGAGGTGACCGGGGAGTCCGTGGTGAAATAGAGTTTCAGGCTGCGAAATTCTTTGTCACTGCCGCGGAGTTCGCCGCGCACTGATTTGTCCTCGGATGTCTGCGGCGAGGCAGCAGTGGTCCAGAAAACCTGAATGTCCGCGCTGCCTCGGAACTTCGCACTGATCAAAATGCGGTGCTGACCCGCACGGCCCTCGACGGCTGTTGAAAAAAACGGATCGTTGCCGGTTGATCGCACCTGCAGAACACCATCGGCCACGGAAAGCTGAGCCTGGTCGTTGGGCGTCCAGCCGACATCGGGCCCCTTGAATTCCCACTCTGCAATTTCTTCGGCGGCAAGCGACGAAGTGAACAGAGCCAGACAGACCAGCGGCAGCATCAGGCGACAGGAGGTGTTCATGGGAAACTTCCGACGTGCTGGGAAGGAGTGGGCGGTGAGGAAGAAACGGTATGGCGGAGGGTATATTAGTGGGAGCGTGGCAAATGTTCTACGGAAAATGCGTGAACAGGAATTTGGTACCTGGATATCCGAAAAGTGTGGGGGTGTCGGTGTGGCCGTGAATCCGCCAGCGAAATCCTGGAATCGGTCGATTTCTGACTGTCACCTGACCGAGTTGACGCTTAAATTACTGTGAGGTAGGAGCACATCTGGCGACGGCCTTTGGCTTTCGCGCCGCGGGTGCTGTGACATGTTTTCAGGTTCAGTTTACCGGTTCAGGGAGATCACACGATGTCAGTGGTTCTGACAGAAAAAGCTGCGACTGAGATCAAGCGAGTGATTGCTGAGCAGAATCGCCCCGAGTTGAAGTTTGTCCGTGTGGGCGTTGTGGGCGGCGGCTGCAGCGGATTCCAGTATTCGTTTGACTTCACGAATATCTGGGACGAAGCGAACGACGTGTACGAAGAGCATCACGGAGTGGGTGTTGTGGTGGACAAGAAGAGTGACCTGTATCTGGACGGTACAGAGATCGACTTCTACACCGATCTGTCGCGTCGAGGTTTCACGTTCAAGAACCCGAACGCCGTGAAGTCCTGCGGATGCGGCAGCAGCTTTTCTGCGTGACGGCGGCTGATCTGCTCCAGGGCGATGCGGTGGCATTCGCTGTTGCTGATTTCGGGGCCCGGAAGAATCCGGGCCCTTTTTTTTGAGGTGTTGACGTTCGAGGCCGCCTGGGACGGGTCGTGCAGCATGTCGCTTTCGCTTACTGTAGTCCATTCAGATATCGCCTGCACGCGGTGCGGCTGTGTCTGTGACGACCTGAAGATTACAGTGGCAGACAACCGGGTCGTTGGCTTTTCCCCGGCCTGTGTGCTGGCAGAACCCTGGTTTCGCCGGTTGTCGCAGCCGATGTCCGGCGCAGTGGCCGAAGTCTCGGGGCATGCGGTGTCGCTGGAAAAAGCAGTGCAGCATGCCGCCGAACTCCTCCAGAAGGCTCGATCCCCCCTGTTTTTCGGTTTGTCTCGCTCAAGTACCGACGGGCAGCGGGCGGCATGTGAGCTGGCGGATCGCGTGGGGGCTGTGATCGATACAACCGCCTCGATTGGTCATGGTCCATCAATCATGGCCTTCCAGGCGGCCGGCGAGTCGACTTGCACGCTTGGTGAAATCCGACATCGCTCCGATCTGGTCGTCTACTGGGGCAGCGACCCCCTGACAACTCATCCGCGGCATCTGGAACGAATTGTTGACAAGCCTGGTTTGTACCGGCCGGGTGGTCGTCGCGATCGTCGGGTGATTGTGATTGATTCCCGTCGCACGGCCTCGGCAGCCGTGGCTGATCAGTTCATCCAGACAACACCCGGGGGTGATTTTGAGATTTTCTGGGTACTGCGAGCGCTGTTGAAGAATATAGAGATTCCGGATGGCACCTATGGTGGCGTGCCCCTGGCAGTGCTCAGACAACTTGCAAAAGACTTTGCCACAAGCCACTACGGTGCGATTTTCTTCGGCGTGCAACTGGCGGAAGGCTCGTCCGGGCACTGCACCGTGGAAGCACTGCTGAGACTGGTAACCGACCTGAATCTGCACACTCGTTTTGTGGCCCGGCGGATGCGGGTTCCCGGCGATGTGACCGGAGCGGACAGCGTCCTGTGCTGGCAGACCGGATATCCGTTCAGCGTCAGTCTGAGCAGTGGGTATCCGCGCTACAATCCCGGCGAATACTCTGCAGGCCCGATGCTGGCACGAGGCGAGGCGGACTGTCTGGTGCTGGTGGGCGGTGAGCGGGTTGAAAAGCTGCCGCAGGAGGCTCAGGACCAGTTGCGGCGAATTCCCGTGATCCAACTGGACCCGCCGGATACCTGCCGCGATATTCCGGCCACAGTGCGATTCAACACGGCCATCTACGGCATCCACCGTCGCGGCACTGCTTATCGCATGGACGAAGTTCCTGTGCCACTGAGAAAGGTGCTTGAGAGCCCGCTGCCCTCTGACGATGAAGTGCTGCGGGCGATTCTGAGGGCCGTGAAGGGGTGAGAGCTGACTGGCTGATTGGCTGAGAGTCCAGTCTCCCATGATTAGAGGGACGCACGCGCCGCTGCTGGCGCCAGATTGTCCGTCCACGAATCATACGGAGATATGGTCTGCAAAGACCCTTGGCGCTGACAGGTAAAGCGTCCCCTGCTCTGCTCAAGGATTCCTTCTGCAGAAAGACGCCCGCTTGTCTGCTGGTGACAGCCAGGAGCGTTCTGAGCGGTGCGGCTGAGCAGGAAACCAGGATCATCAACGCGTAACTCAATCGCAGACGGCGGATTGAACACACAGACAAACGCCCCAGCCACCGCTGCAGTCGGCCGAGGGTCTGGCAGACCCTGAGGTTTCAGCAGCCCTGCGATGGAACGGCACAATTGGTGCCGCTGATGCGACTGGTGAGGCTGTTGTTTTATATACGCAGGAGTCGCTGTGTATAAAGTCTCATGAGAATGAGACATTGCGGAGGATTCCAGCTGGTACCTGAGGACGTCGCTTACTGCCTGGGGTTGAGCTGAATCTCTTCGGTTTCCCGCAACAGCAGTCCATTTTCGTCGACGGGGACGGCAGCAGCGTCAGCGTCGGGGTTTGAGGAGACCGGGAGAAGCTCTGGGGGGGCGTCCTGTGCCGGGGTGGTTGGCAGTGAACGCGTGGCGATGCCGGAATTCGGCGGCGGGACAGGTTCACCGCTGAGGGTGAACAGCATTCCGGCGGCGAGCGCAGCGAGGGCCGCCGGGATGGCGATGCGGGAGGCAGCCCGCAGCGGACGGGCGGCGGTGTGCGGAACCACGGAAACCAGTTGACGAACGGGCGGACGGCTGAGTGCCAGAGGCACTTCCAGGCGGAAGAAGTCCTTGAGCAGTCCGTCGACGGCTGCTTCTGTGAGTCCGTTTTCCGGAACAGCGTGGTTGCTGTGCTGGTTAGTCATTGGTGAATCCCTGTTCTGTCAGAATCTCGGCCAGTCGTCGCCGGGCGCGAGACAATCGCATGTCTACTGCAGCAGCACTGCAGTCCATCACACTGGCCATCTGCGCGGACGACCAGTCCATGGAATATTTCATGACCAGCACTCGCCGGTCGTCTTCGTTGAGCATTTGCAGAGCCTGGCGGATCTGGAGCTGACGTTCTTTCAGTTGCAGATGCTGTTCGGCCGTCAGAGTGGACGCTGAAGAATGGTCGTCAAGACCTGGCAGCAGATGCACGGAGCTGGACTTCCGCCTGGCCGCATCTCTGAGCCAGTTCTGGCCGACGCGAAGCAACCACGCCTTCAGATCACGAACTGGCTGACCGTGGTAATCGTACAGCCGCGCAAACGATTCCTGGACGGCGTCACAGGCCCGCTCAGGGTCGTTGCACATGGAGTAGAACAAGGCCCAGAGTTCACGGGAGTGACTTCTGTAGAAGGCTTCGATCTGCTCGGGCTGCGAACCGGTCATTCTGCGTTCTGACTTCCCGAAAAGAGCAGCTGTCCAAATGTCCGCCACAGAAAAGACGTGGCAACAGAAACAATCCAACGCACCGCGGACAAATATGCAGATGGAAAACCAAAAACACAAATCCTGTCGAAAAACACCCGATGAACCCTCAAATGAAAAACCCCCTCCCCCCGAAAACGGGGAGAGGGGGATGTTGTCAGGTGGTCGGCGTGATGGAGTCACCCGCGGTGCGGCCACGGATAGGGATCCGACGGCTGCCGGATTCCGGAGTCCGCCGCAGCGTCAGTGTGAGCACCCCCTTCTCCAGCTCCGCCTCGATCGAGCTCGGGTCCACACCATCCCGAACCTTGAGCACTCGTCGAAACTTGCCCGTTGATCGGTCATTGAACAATTCCCGACCACCCTCCGCCACCAGCCCAGGACGCTCGCCCTCAATCACCAGCGAGCCCTCCTGCCACGTCACCTGAATGTCGGATTCCGTCAAACCCGGCAGGTCCAGAGACACTGTCCAGCGATCGTCAAATTCGACCACCGTCATCCCGGCGTAGGCCGGATGACTCTCCAAACCCAGCTGACGCTCAAAGTCCCTCCGCAGAGCCACGAAGGGACTGCCAGCCGGATGCAGCAATGTGTTCCAGTTCATGACTATTCTCCTCTGATTCAACCGTCTTCACCCGCCGCGGCGAGCATCCTTAGCAGCCATTCTGCAAAGTCCCGCGGTCATGCTCTTACACGTGAGCAACTGCCGTGCCACTTGGAATTCAGGCGTTGCGAATATGCCGTAAAGCCCTTAATAATATAGGTTTATAACTTTTCCCTTTTTTTCAAAGCATCACTTGCTGGGCCACGAGGGTGTCATATTGACAGCACCAACAGCAGACGCAAAACAGGAAATGCTGCCACTTTGGCGGCAGCTGCCATTTTTGTCAATTGCGTACATTCTGGAGCCAAAGTGGCAGCTACTGCGGAAAAATCGAGGGGAGCGAATTCAGTCCCCGAGGAGTCTGGAACGCGCAGTGTTCCGCCGCGTACGAGCGTTGCTGATGCCGGCGGGGCTATAGCTGAGAACCTGGGCATTGTCAGCTGCTGCTGAACCCTGATGCCTGATGAGCGCTGCAGGTTTTCCGGGACGATCACGCGGCGTGAATGGAGTCCGCAGCGTTGAGCCACGAGATCAGGCGGCTGAAGATTTCCTCGCGGTTGTGTTCAAATTCGAGGGTGTGTCGGGCTCCGGGCCAGCTGGTGACAGTCAGCCGGGGATGCTGCAGACTCGACAACCAGTGATTTGTGGCGGCGTTGTCAATGATTTGATCCTGCTCGGCCAGCATCACGAGCGTGGGTTTGGTGAATTCGGAAAAATGGTGCTGGACAATCCGGTCCAGATCCTGGCCGGCATTCAGCAGGGAGCTGGAGACGGTGTGCAGTGCCAGCGGATCCTCAGCGATGAAGTTCTGAAACCCGGGGTCAGCCGTGAACAATGCAGGATCTTCCAGCGGAATGGGGATGTACGGCCGGACCACTTCGAGGTGTCGTGCCAGTTGCAGCTGCAGGCGTTGGCGCCACGTGGGTTTGAGTTTGGGAAAGAGTCCGGGGTAGAGCAGCGTAAGGCTACTGAATTCATCGGGAAACATGGCTGCGCTGGCGGCGGCGATTTTGGCTCCCCAGCTGAGTCCCAGCAGGTGCAGGGGAGACGTCGCCGGGTGTTCAGCGACGGCGATGCGACGGAGTGCGCGGAGGTCGTGAATGAGCTGCAGTCCATGTTCGGCATGACCACGACGGCGGCCGTTGAGTCCTGAGCCGCGACGATCAGCGAAATACACGTCGTAACCCGCTGCCGCCAGCCGCTCCGATGAATAGCTGTACCACCCGGAATGACTTTGAATGCCGTGCACGGCCAGTAAAGTTCCGCGGTGGATGGCGGGCTGCCAGTGGCGGAATGCCAGTGGCCGTGCGTCAGACGCGTGGACCCGCCGGATTTCGCAGCGAATCATCGCGGTACAACCTCCTCTGCCGCCCGCGCAAACGCACTCCATGTGCCTTCGTTAAACAGCACGAACCGCACCAGAGGCGGCTTGTGATGCCAGCGGATAAAGTCCATGGTTGTCTTGACGAGATTGTTGGCGGCCAGGTCGAGCGGGTAACCGTAGGCGCCGCAGCTGAGGGCAGGGATTGCGAGGGTCTGGCAATTGAGCTGCACAGCGTGGAACAGACAGGCGCGACAGGCGGCAGCGAGCTGTTCGGGTTCTGAATGCCTGCCTCCGCGCCAGATCGGACCGACGGCGTGGAAAATGTACCTTGCCTGCAGCTGACCGGCGCCACTGACAACCGCACTTCCTGTGGGGCAGCCATCGGGATACTTTTCGGCGGTTTCCTGCAGAATCCCGGGACCGCCCGCCCGATGAATGGCTCCATCCACGCCACCACCTCCGGCCAGCTGGCTGTTGGCAGCGTTGACGATGGCATCCACCTGCTGACGTGTGATGTCGCCCTGCACGAGCTCCATGCGGCAATTGCCAAGTTTGATGATCATCGGGCCGTTTCCTGCTGGTCGGGGACAACGATTGTTCGGCCACCGCGTCCGGAGGAGATTCCGAATACCAGATACTCCGCCGGTTCATCGGTCAGGTTGGTCATCTGATGGACTTCACCGGCATCGACAATCACTGTGTCACCCGGCTGCATATCACGGCGATCCGCAGCGACCCGCATTTCCACGTGCCCGCGAATCAGCACAAACACCTCCTGCATATCCTGATGCAGGTGCAGCCGAAATGACTGGTGCGGGGGGAGTACGGCCCAGTTCAGCATTTGTACGTGGCCGGCCTGGAAGTCTTCGCGAATGGCGATGATGCGTCTGAGCACTCCGGGGGCACGCGGATCTTCGTGGGATGCCGGCGTGAGCGGACTTTGATCCGCAGCAATCCATTTCATGGCCTGTCCTTGAGTCGATGTTCAGAACGGGAAGCTGGCATCGCTGGTTGAACCCGCCAGCTGTACGAGGAATCCTGCGAGTCGTTCCACCATAATTTCCATCAGCTGCCGTCCCTTGTCTGCTGTGGCCGCGTGCGGATTGCCGGAGCCCGTGTTGGTGGTGAGCAGATGCCAGGGACGTGTGATCGAGACCCAGCCGTGGTTCACGGCATCGAACCGTGTCAACCGCACAGCCCCTTCGTCGGCGGCGAGCGTTCCATCGGCGTTGGTGCGGCCGAGGTGCGGGAAGAAGGCCAGGCCCAGAGATGTCTCAACTTCGCCCGCGTGGTCGTCAACTGCCGAAAAGATGCTGGAGCGAACGTCAGACGTGAGACCGCGAAACCAGTCACAGAGGAACAGCTGTACACTGGTTTTACCAAAGAGTTCACGGAGGAGCGGCTTGAATTCGTTGCCGCCGTGACTGTTGAGGATCAGCAGGCGCTGAATGCCATGACCTGCAAGAGAATCCACAAGGTCCCGGATCAGCAGTCCGAGCGTGGTGGGGTTGACGTTGAGCGACAGGCGGCAGCGATGCTGGTTGGTTTCGGTGCCGTAGGGGACCGGGGGCAGCATCACCACACGCGCTCCGTGGTGCCAGGCCGCTTCACATGCCCGGCTGGCGATGGCTTCTGCCTGGAATGTATCTGTTCCGTAAGGCAGATGCAGGTTGTGCGGCTCTGTGGCACCCATGGGCAGCACGGCCACCTGATAGTCACCGGACTGCACGTGGTGGTAGTTGGTTTCAGCAAGGATCCAGGGACGCATGAACGACCTTTCCGAGCCGAAGGAGTGCAGCGGTGACGAGATCCGGACCAGGACGGGGCTGCAGAAACGAACAAACCCCGCAGAACGGTGTTCTGAGGGGTCTGTGAATGCTGACAAAATGGGCAGAGGGGGAATCGAACCCCCGACACCAGGATTTTCAGTCCTGTGCTCTACCAACTGAGCTATCTGCCCGAGCGGGCGGGCGGGATGATAGGCGCGGAATGCGAATCAGACAAGTTCGGGTGGCGGATTGTTGACGATTTCCTGGGAGGAAGTCCGGGAAGGGCCGTCTGCCTAGAATCCGCCGATGTTTTCGGGCTGAACGTTTGCATCGAAGATCATGAGCACAGATTGCCTGCAGTGGGGGCAGGGGATGCGGAACCGGCTGGTCACTTTGGTGACGGCGCGAAGCTGAGGGTTGGCGAGGCAAAGGTTGCCGAGCGAATCAAAGCCGGCTGCAAGGGTGCCTTCCGGGAGGTGGGCCAGAGCGGGAGCGGGTGCGGCGATGGCAGCGGTGGAAAGCGGGTAGATGCCAAGCGGGAGCGGAGTAGGAGTGGCCTGGTGTCGGGCGGTGGCAAGCACGGCCAGTTCTCCGCCGGCTTGACAGAGAAGCCGTTTTGAGGAGCCGGGTGCGAAGCCAATAATGCGGGCGTTTCCTTCCGGACCGGGTCGCACCACATGGCCATCGGCAAGGAGTGCGACAGTGCCACCACCAGCATCTGTGCACAGATCCAGCACCGGGACGGCGGCTTTGAAGAGCAGCGAACGGTCGGAATCAGCATTGATGGACCAGATGTTGCGACCTTCGGCCACCAGCCATTCAGTGAGACCGGCGCGAGCAAACGTGTGGGCCGGGAACGGGAGCGTGTGCAGGGAGACGTGACGACCTTCCGGTGTGATCTGGTGAATGGTCGATTCCCCGGGGGTGGCCGTCAGAGCGTATACGGATTCGTCGGCATCGAGGCAAATTCGGCGGATACCGGAGAGCTGTTCGGCGTGCAGACTGACGCTGGAGAACTGATCCAGCCGGAAGATGCACTGCGCCCCGGCATCAGCTACGTAAATGTGTCCAGTTCGGGCAACCTGCAGATCGACCGGTTCGATCACCTGAACGGGCAGCCGCTCGATCACCGGGCGGGAGCGAACCATTACAGGTGCATGCGGATGCACTGACAGTTCGTTCAGGTCGTCTGCAGCGGACACAGCGATCGGCGGCGACGGAGGATCATCGGCGGACGCAACCGGGGACGTGACGATGCAGCAGACCAGGCAGGCAGTGAAAGAACCTGCAAGGAGTGGGGTGGAGGATCGAAAAGGTATAAATGGCTTCATGTACGCGCACTACCCAAAGACCTGGGCCCGCCCCGGAAGTACTGCGGTTGGTCACTATCCCACGATCGGAAGCCATCGTCAATCAAAATCTCCGGGAAATTAGCTGGTCAACGCGGAATGTAACGGTTCTGAGTTCCACGGAAGCTGTTCCGCCCCTCCCCGGCCCATTCAAAAAAAATGCGATCTGTTTCCGAAACGCATCAAAGTTGTCCGTCGGTTGCCGTGGTAGGTTGAAGGGTGTGTCGGATCGTTCTCTGCGTATTGGCTCGAGGATCAGTTTCCGTGAGCAAAGTTCGTCCATTTCTTACCGGGGCTGCAGTGGGAGCAGCGGCGATGTTCTTTTCGCTGCAGTACCACGTGGTGCGCTCGCAGTCGGGCGTTCGAGTGCTCCCAAGAACCCCCCAGCACTCGCTCGCGCTGGCTTTTTCCGACGTCCGCACCTGGACGCCCTCACAGTGGACTGACCGGCTCGAACTTGCCCGGGCTGCCATGGCCGCAGGGGCCACAGACCTCATCGCCGATTCCGTTCGCATTCCGCTTCAGGAGGAAGTGTCTGAGTCTGCGACTACGCTGAATGAGTTACGCGGATTTCTCAATCGATCCCGGGAAGAACGTAGCCAGTCCAGGGACGAACGCGTCGTCCAGGCCGCTCGCACCAGCCCCGCTCCGGTCACCATGGCCAGCAGACCCGAAGCACCGAACTTCGGGTCCGATGTGCCGGAGGCAGACGCACTGGATCTGGATCACGAAGATCCCTCAAGCCCGGACGACGGGCTGATTCCCATGCCGCCGGAAGCGCAGATTGGCAACACCGCACTGGCTGATGCCCGCTCAGGTTCACGAAGCCTCCCTCCGGCTGACCCGTTCCGCGGCTCCTCTGCTCCGCTGCACACTGCCCCTGCTCCTGTTCAGAGCGAACAATCCGGCATCGCCTCCGCTACGCCCTCCCCACGCCCCTCCCGATTCTCTGACGCCGAAGTCCGGGAAGGACTCGCAGCCGGGGCCGCCGCCGCTGCTTCCAGACTGTTGCGGGAAGCGGAAGACGTGGAACGGCAGATCTTCGGCGACGTCTCCGGGAAGCCGAATTCCCCCCTGCCTTCGTTCGCCGCGTCGGGCAATCGTGCGGCCGCAGAGCTGGAAAAGTCCGCTCGCCAACTTCTTGAACAGGTGCGGAATGCGGCAGCCGGAAAATCAACTGTCGCCGGCAGCCCGACACGCGGCGCAGCCGTGCCCGCACCCCTGAACCCTGCCAGTGATGATGCACCATTCGTGCGAAAGCCTGTGACAGCAGCGAGCCCGCCCGTTTCAGTGACGTTACCGGGCCGCCCTGTCGACACGACCTCCGCCGCCCCGGCGGCAGCGGCCGACGATCAACCCGGACTGTCATTCGATCCGTTCCTGGAAGCCGAAGTACAAGGCGGACCTTGAATGCTGTCCCATGCCCCCGAACTGCCCCCCGGTCGTTATCGGCACTACAAAGGTCGGGACTACATCGTGCTGGGTGTGGCGAAGCATTCCGAAACTGAGGAACTGCTGGTGGTGTACCATACCGATTACGGCGATCACTCCCTCTGGGTACGGCCGCTGCAGATGTTTACCGAACAGGTATTTGCAGAAGGACGCTGGCAGCCCCGGTTCATGAGAGTGGAATGAAGACAGGAGGCATTGGCCACACCGGCTCTGAAATGGCCTGAATCGACCATGCCGGGCGGGGAACTGCGCTGAGGATTCCAGCAGCGATCTGCAGCGTCTCTTCGGGCCTCAGACCAGGCACCAGATTGCGAAAACTGATTCGCGGCTGAAGTCTGCCGCTGTACATCACGTTGCTGCCACCGCCGCCATTGACCACGCTGGACAACCGCACACTGACGTTCTCGCCAAGGGCAAACCTGTCGTTGCGGCCACCGAGGACGGCATCCAGCCGTCCCAGCTGCAGCTGGTCCGCCACTGTGCGACTGGCGGCGCTCCCGGTCCGCATGGTGCACGTCCCAATCACCGTGACGTTCTGCAGCAGCTGCGATTCGATGTCGTTCATCTGCAGTCCGCGCCCGACGCGGAGATTTCCCAGTGCAGCCGCGTCGGTTCCGAGGAATGCATTGACCGTGATGTCCCGGCCGGCTTCCGTGTTGAGCAGTGTGAGCTGATCATCTCCGCCACCCAGATCCACCAGAATGTCCCGCCCCGCCCGGATCGGCTGGGACTGAGCCACAAGCGTGGTGTTGGGAATCGCCCCGAGCATCTTCGGGGATTCGAGCGCATCAGCAGGCACGGTGTCGTAGTCGATGACCAGCAGGCTGTCAGAGCCGCTGCCGGTACGTACATTCAGATCCCGTGTCACCAGCAGACGGGATGCGGCCTGCAGAGTGATCACGCTGCGATCATTTCCATTGCCGTAATCAAGGTTGGCATCTCCCCCGATCCGCACATCAGCGTCGATCGCTGAAATGTCCAGAAAGTCATGACCATCCCCAAGCGTAACACTGAAGTCCCGCGAAATCGTCAGGTCACCCTCGAAACGTACGCGGAGCGTATCGTGGCCACCGCGAAGGTTGATCGCGACGCTGCGAATCTGCTTCGGCAGCGACAGGCTTACAGAATCCGTCGGCATCCTGCGTCCCGCGGTCTGAAACTGAGTGCCTGTCCCCCAGCCACTCACATTGAGCTGTCCCGCTGCGATATCAACCACCACGAAGTTGTCACCAGCGTCCCCGCTGATCGTGATCTCGCCGGAGCGGGAAACCGCGACGTTGACAAGCCCGCCCGCGACCGGCAGCGCCAGCACCTGCGGCCGGGGCAGGGGTATAACCGGCGGCTGACTCGCGGCGATGCTGATTTCTGGTTCAGCAACGGCAGCGGCCAGGAGTTGCCGGGATTCGAGCGTCTGCACTTCAAACGCCCGGGGAACGGACGCAGCGGACCGACGTGAGCGAAGGTGGCCAAACATAGCAGATACCCCGGTATATCGAATTTGAAGAACAACCTCACATGTCTGCGGACGTGTCCTCAGCGATGCTGAAACTAGCCGGTCTGTCGGATGCCATCAACCGCAGTATTCGCTCATGGGGCACTCATCGAGGTGCCGCGGCCGCGACGGCGGAAGATCTTCAGCAGAAGCTGCCGGACCCGGCTGCCAATCACAGCGAGTTCGGAGCAGGGAATTTAAGGCAGTAAAAGCTATACTCAGAATGCGAAGGGTGCACATCAAGGTGCATGGCACCTGACATGAGGGTGCATGGCACCAAAACGAGCAGAATCCGCGCGACGACCATGGGGGACGGCGGGGCCGAACTGTTTTTACAAAGTGAATCAGGAATTGAGTTTGCGCTACAAGGTGCCATGCACCTTTGAATGCCAGGTGCCATGCACCTTTACGCTGCGAATTCGTTGACGGGCGGCTGTGAGGGGGCTTGATCGGTCGGGAGCGAACGGCGGCAGCATCAGATGCCTGGCACCGGAGTGGAGGTACAAAGAAGGAAAAGTTTTTACTTCTGGTAGATTGGCAGAAAGTGATATTTCACGGACAGGCTCAGTACAGCCATGGCAGTGCCGTAGACAGCTCCGTGATTTCTTTCTTCGCCATTCTCTGCCGTCCATGAGCCATCGGCTGCCTGTCTGGGCAGCAGCATTTCTCGAACCAGTTTTTCTGCAGTGTCCGCGTGTTCACCCCCGCGCTGGTACATGCCCTGTGCATAGTAATAGGTGCCGTAGCTGCAGAATCGTTCCTTCCACTGCGGCGGATGGACGAGCAGCCAGTCGGCTGCACCACTGGTCAGCGGCGATTCATATTCCCCGCAGACCTGCATAGCCAGCAGCCCGGCTGCCGTCATGGTGAAGGTTGGATTATTCTGATTGGGTTCATAGCAGAATCCACTGGCTTTCTTTTCCGGAAGTCCATTGCGATCGAGTGGCGACGCATATGAACGCCTGAGGTACTCCACTGCCTCGGCGATTGCCGAGGCAGGGACATCAAGGCCATCATTCTTTGCCGATCGCAGCGCCATGAGCTGCCAGACGGAAACGCTGAGATCCGCGTCCGCAGCCGAAGGCGTATACCGCCAGCCCCCGCGTGCCTGGACGGGTTTCCTGGTTTTCTGGGCACTCAGAATGACATCAATCGCTTTCTGACAGCGATCGTGAATCAGCAGATCCTGTTCCTTCGATGTCCCCATTCCCAGCATCTCAGTGAGCATCAGCGTGATGATGCCGTGTCCGTACATTCTTGAGCCATCGCGATCACCAAAATAGCCCTTTTCGTCCACACGATCGGGACGGAGCACAAATTCGAGTGCCCTCTGCATCGACTGACCTGCTGGCGAGGCGTCTCCGGGCTGCACACCCACGCTGGCCATTGCCATAATTGACAGGGCCGTCATTGTGGTATCGTGTGAGCGATCGAGGATGGCGCCGTCTTCACGCTGTTTTGATCGCAGCCACGCAATGGCTCGATCCAGAGAGAGATCGACTTCGTCCTTCCGGAATGCCGATTCACTGCTGGCAGCGACCTGCCGGCTATCGGCAGGCGCGGCTGCTTCCTGCGCTCCGACAACGACAGCAGAGAGACTGCAGAATATGCAGGCAATCCAGATTCGCAGCGCGTGTTTGAAACGAACGGAATCAGCTTCACGAAGCATATGGTCTTCCCACGAAATCAGGGCTGCTTTCGAGCGCGCTCTGACAGCACCCGGAAATAAGTTTCCACGCTGCCTCGCCACGCCTCCGGAATCTGCTCGCCACGACCGCGTGAGACATCCTCGGCGGCCTGCCCCCGCAGACGACCCCAGTTGGCATTCTCGATACGGTTCACACGAGACACATTGAAAGGCTGTTCGCCCGGTGGCTCCGAAAAACCATCGGCGGACCGGGCAGCAGACTGTGCCAGAGCCTGTCGCGTCTGCTGTTGTGCCTGGCGTCTCGCAGCCGCCATGCGAGCCTGCAGAGCCTGCGCATTCTGTGACTGAGACAGGGGTGTTTGTGCGTTGGCTGCCTGAGCGACTGATGGTTGTTGTACCGCAGTCTGATTTGCCTGCTGTGCCTCAGCGGCCGCAGCGGCGTCAGCAGCGGCCAGCTGGCGATCCAGCTCATCGAGTGCCTGGGCTAACTGCATTGCAGCCAGTTGCTGCTCAGCTGACGCAGTCGTCGTCGGCTGTCCTGGCTGCTGACCTGCCGACGGCTGGGGCGTTGCCTGCTGCCCAGGCGACGGCTGCTGCGCGGCTGGTTGCTGCCCCTGCGACTGCTGGCCTGCCTGCTGCTGGCCTGCAGGTGGTTGACCTGCCGGTGGCTGGCCGGCTGCCGAATCTGTGGCATCGTCATTCCTCGACAGCTCTGCTTCGGCCTGGGCGGCAGCCTGAGCAGCGGCAGCCTGCTGGAGTGGGTTCAGGGTTTGAGCAACCTGATCTGCGACTGAATTGAAGGCATTTTCAGCAGCCTCCAGATCTTTCTGAGCTTCGAGTGTTTGTGCATTCGCGGGAGGATTCCGGGGTTGGGTGGCCTGCTGAGCAGCTTCTGCTGCGGCCTGCTGCAGCTGCTGTTGGGCGGCGGTTGATTCTCCACTGGCTGCGTTGCTGATCATCCGGGCGGTTTGTTCGAGTGCGGAGGCTGCGGAGGGGTTATTGAGGCGTTTTTCGTGCCGGGCTGCGCGAGCGACATCGGCGGCCGCGGTATTCACATCTTCAGTCAGTTCCTGCTGTCGTTGTTCTGCGGCGGTCAGTTGGTTCTGTGGTGTTGTCAGGGAGTTACCGAAATCGGTCTGGAGGCTTTCGGTCTGCTGTTGAAGATTTTTGAGAGTTTCGGCGGCTTCGCCGGCGAATTGTTCTGCCAGCTGTGCGGCGGGGTTGGGTGCATTGAGTGCAGGCGTTGGGGCGTTGTTTGCGGTGTCTCGTTTCTGTTGAGCGGCCTGGACGCGCGCTGTTGCCCGGTCCTGCTGCCGTTTTGCGGTGTCAAGTTTCTGCTGGACGGATTGCCGCTGCTGCTGTTGAGCGGCCAGTTGCTGCTGCAGCCCTGCGTCATCAGGTTTCTTATTCAGTTGCTGCTGAGCCTGTTCAACGCGGCGGTCTGCGGTCTGAAGTTCGTTTTCAGCGTTTTTCACGGCCTGCTGAGTTCTTTTTGCGGCTTCTTCAGTCTGTCGGAGCTGATCATTTGCCGTTTTCTTCTGTTGTTCGCGGAAGGACTGACGTTGTTTTTCTGAATTTTTCTGCTGGGCATCGCGAGCGGCCGCGTCGGGGAATGCGGCCTGATCTTTTGCCGTTGCCGACTTGTTTTGTCCTTCGTTGAGCAGAGCAGTGGCTTCCTCGAGTGACTGTTTGGCGGCAGCGGCTGTCTGCTGCAGTTCGGAGAGCAGTTGTTCTTCGCGGGCGCTGGAGGCCTGGGCTGCCGCGGCATTGAGTTTTTGCTGTGTCTCGGCGAGTTTCGCCTGTGCTTCCGGTGTTTTTCCCTGGGCGGCTGCCTGTGCGGCCTGAGCCACGAGCATCCCGGAGAGTTGGGAAGCCTGCGTGCCAATTTGCCGCAGGTCTTCAGCGAGGTCGCGTTTGCGTTCCTGGAATGCGGCATCGGCGCGTTCGTTGGCCTGTTGCAGAGCCTGGTCCTGAGCCGCGGCATCTTTCAGGAGGCTTTCTGCATCAGCGAGAGAATTTCGGGCGATTTCCGAGAGGGCCTGCTGCATCTCGGGATTTCGCTGCAGTTCTGCTTCGAGTTCTTCGAGCTGCTGCCGGGCGGAACGCTGCATCTGTTGATCGGCGGTGGTGGCGAGCTGATATTGTTCTCCGACGTCCTGCGGCAGCGGCTGGTGCTGTTCGGCTGCGCGGAGGGCAGCCCGGGTTTCGGCGAGTTCCGTCTGCTGTTCCAGAGCTTCGAAGTGCTTTGCAACGGAGTCCAGCGCCTGTACGGTTTTTTCCTGTTGTTCCGCGGCCTGTGCAAGTTCCTGCTGCTGAGCGGCCTTATCGCCCGCATCTGCGGCCTGCTGCAGTTCCTGATTCATGCGTTCGGCGGGAGGTTGAATGAGTGCGAGGCTGTCATCGCTGTCGCGTGCGCGATCCCGCTGCTGCTCATCGGTCAGATCCTGTCGAGCGGCATCTTCGACAAGCGCATGCAGCAGATCATCGATGCGATCATTTGCGCGTTCCTGCTGTTGCTGCAGTTGGGCGATTTCCGATTGATCCGAAAGCGTTTGTTCTTCGAGTTTTCGCACTTCGTCGGCGGCGTTTTTGGCCAATTGTGCAATCGACGGGGCAAAGCGGGCAAGCACTGCCCGGGCTGCTGCCATAGCGGGCTGCAGGTCCTGCATGGCCGCAGTCAGCTCTGCTGCCATTTCATCGAGTTCATGTCCTGTGGCTGTCAATGTGTCGCGTCTCCAGCGTCTCTCGGAAATTCTGCGTCCGGCATCCCGGGCTGCGGCTGACCAGCGCATCTGATTCAGGCGATTGATGACGGCGTTATCGACCCGGGCTTCAGTGAGTCGACGGACAGCGGTGTCGAGAGACTGCTGCAGCAGGTCCCAGTGGCGGGGCTGGTCTATGCGTGCAGAGCGTTGTCTTGAGTTCCAGCGTTCGAGTTCCTGCAGGCGGGCCATGACTGAGAGCGCGGAGAGCAGCTGATGGCCGGCTTCGAGGGTGCGCCATGCAGGGGCGATTTCGCGGAGATGTTCCGGCACTTTTTCGGATTCGGCAAGCGGGTCGTCTGACCGGTGCCGGTAGAGCACAGCTTCTGTGGCCCGCAGCGCCAACCCCGCGTCTGCGGCATACTGGAGGTCCGGGTCCGGGCGGGCCTCTGTCAGTCGCTGTCGACTGCGGAGCTGTTGCAGAGCGGGCACGAGCCGCAGATCAAGCCGGGCGGCGTATCTCGCGGCCTGGCCTGCCAGCTGCTGACTGCGTGCTGAGTCATCTGCAGCGACGGCCTGCTGAGCAAAGGTTTGTTCCTGCCGAACCTGTTCGGCTGCGGCTTCAATCACGCCGGCCAGCCCGCCGGCCCGGTTCTCGATGTCGGTCCATGCCGCCTGCAGGCGTCCGGGGATAGTGCTGTCGAGGACATCGAGCTTCTGCCGCTGGAGCAGCTGATCCCGGAGGACTTTGTTGAACGCCTGAAGCTGTGCCAGTCGTTCCTCTGACTCCAGCAGCTGCTGCAGCTGGTCACGGCTGGCTGCACTCCAGTTGAGCAGCTGATTGAGGTGTCCGTTGAGTGGTTCGGGGAGCACTCCTCGCTGCTCCTGCAGCAGTCGTTCAAAATTCTCCAGCTGTGTGAGCTGCAGCCCCTGTTGCCGCTGGAGACGACGCCATGTCTGCGTCGGGCTGTTGACCACAAATTCCTGATGCTGCAGCATGGCTTGAAGTTCAACGGAGGCGGCGTCAAACACGTTCCATGAGATCAGCCAGGAATAATGTTCGGCGAGGACACGAGCATCATCTGCCGCACTCTCAAAGCCGCTTTTCAGTTCTGCCAGGTTTTCCTGACGCTGTTTTTCGTCGGTCGCCTGCGGGAATGCTGCAAGGGCCGCGGCGACTGTCCCGGGCTGGTCAACGAGCAGTTTTGCGAGCAACTGTCCTGTCCGCTCCACGTCTGCAGCGTCGGCACCGGGCTGCATGCTGCGAATAATCGCCTGGGCCTGCTGCAGCACGGTTTCCACCGCCGGTCGCTGACGATCCGCCAGATCCCTGAGGGTCGCACGATCGGAGATTGACTGGGGTGCATCCGGAGGCAGCGTTTTCAGACGTTCAACAATTTCAACTGCGGCCGTCTTTTGTTCCCCAAGAAACGCTGCCAGCTTTGTCAGTTCCTGCTGCAGGCCGAGTTTCTGTTTCATCTGTGTGTGCCGCTGCGGGTCAAATTCCCGGTCGGCGATCACGAGCCGCAGCGGCGCCGATTCTCCGCGACTGCCGCGGCGATCCAATGCTGACAGTTTTGTGAGCACCTGATCTCCCGGACGCAGCCCATGGGGTACGAGGTCCCACTGCCACTCGGCAGTGACTCCGCGACCGTTTGTTCCGGGCACTTCCGTCATCTGCAGAGGAAGCGAAATCCAGTCCTCGCCATTGATGGAAACCTGCTGCTCCAGACTGACCAGAGGCAGATCGTCCTCGGCCATCGCCCGCAGCTGGAGCAGATCGTCCGGCGGGAGCAGTAATGTGGTCTGCTGCTGATCCACAAATCCCACTCGGGGAATCAGATCCGGCCGGGGACGAATCTCGTATCGCGGACTGAACTCATTGGCAAATCCCGTGTCCTTCGCCACCAGATGCACGCGATATGTTCCTGGTTCCTGAACCGGAACCACACCAGTCCAGCTGGTGCCTGCTGCCTGCAGGGGGATCACTGTCACATCGTTTTTTCCAGGCTGATCCAGTCGCAGTTCAGCAGCCGACACGGCGAGATTTGTCTGCACTGAGAGAGTGACATGGGTTCCCTGAAGCGCATCGAGTCTTCCGTCTGAATCGGTGGTGGTCACCGGCTCAAGCTGACTGTAGTCGGGGAAGACGAGTGTCTTAGTGAACAGCTCAACGCGAGGCCGCGGACTGGTGCGAATGCGATGCCATTGAGTGACTGCGTCACCGGCGAGAATTCGATAGTCCACAGACGGACTGTCCAGCTGCAGGTTGGCGGCAAACTTCGCTGCTGACTGGGGCGTCATGACCGTCCGCACCACGCCGGACGTAGCCGAGCGAGTTTCGAGAATCGCTGCAGTGACGGTGCCCCCTGAGGTTTCCACAATAACGGCAGCAGCTTCATCGCGGGGCAGCAGCAGTGAAGCGGGTGAGGGCTGCAGAATGGTGACCTGTACGCGAGAGACACGGGCCAGATTCGCCATGGGCAGCATCGCTCGCATCGCAAGCTGCCGAAAACCGGGATTCGAGGAAGACAGCGGAAGCAGGGCCAGCACTGCGGCTGCTGCAGCTGCCAGAACCCATTTCGCGGCCAGCTGGAACGGAAGAACCGCAGAGGGCCGGACGCGTCCCATCTTCGCAGCGACTTCTCCCTGAAGGAGGCTGCGGAAGGCCAACGAATCGTGAGTTCCGCGAGGATCATCCACGGCGAGGTCCACCGCTGCCAGCAGTTTCTCGCGGAGCTGTGGTTCCGTCTGCTCGACATGCTCTGCAATCTCAGCACTGGCCGGAGCATGCAGCAGTTGCCGGCCTGAGACCAGCCAGCCGGCAAAGAGTGCGGGGATGTAAACGCAGGCTGATAACTGCCACCGCTGCGTATCGGTAAGCAGCCAGTACCAGTCAATGAAGGCTGCAGCAGCCAGACAGAGCAGAAAAGTCAGCACGCTGGCGCTGAGCCCCCGGGCGGCCAGCAACAGTCGACGACGTCGCGCGAACTGCTTAAGTTTATGAACAACCACCGGATCCAGCGAGACACTCATTGGACTGCCCTTCTGCACTGCAGAAACTTACATCAGTCCCGCTCGACGCCGCAGCAGCCATTCACAGGTGAGCAGCAGCAGCATTGCGGAAAACCACCAGTAACTCTGCCACAACAAACTATCCGACTCCACAATCTGACCGTTCGTATACACACTTAAGATTTCAGGTAAACGCTGCAAATCTTCTTCTCTTAGAAATTCACCGCCACCAGCCGTCGCCAGTTCCTCCAGCAATTCCTCATTGGCTGACCCCTCCCGTAATTCGGGAGCAGTTTCTGCAATAATCGCAAATCGGCTTCGAGCCTGCAGGGCGTCCGCACTGTAACCAGACGCCTGCACCGACACCTCATATTCTCCTGTTGGCAATCCCGTTACCCGACCCCGATAAATTCCCGGCACCTGCTCGTCAGGCTTCAGGGACACTGTAGCTGCCACCTTGTCATCCCGCCAGATGAGTGCATCAGCGGTGGCTTCGACAGCCGGGCGTCCCTCGGCGTCCTGCAGCCGAATTCGCAAATCAACGGCCTGCCCTTCCTGATAGCTCACCGGGCCGCTGTCCACTGCCAGATACTCACTGCTGACTGAAAACGAGCGTGCCATCACGCTGCGGGCCAGCTGGTTCCAGATTCGCTGATGCCACAAATCTGCCGACTTGTACCGCCACCTCCACGTTTCGTCTGTAGCAAGGTACAGCACCTGCCCGGCTCCGGACCGGCGAGCGACGACAACCGGCAGGGATGCTCCCGGAACTTCTGCCTCGACCAGCACTTCAGAACCGGGCAGAGCCTGCACGGGAATTAAGGCCTGGGGCGGAGGCAGGCTGTTCCAGAAGGCGCGGTTCCGGGTATCTTCGGGCTCCAGCTTCAGCATCGGCTCAGCTGCACCGCGATCGGTCAGCCGCAAAGCGGCCGCGGGTACTGCTGCCGTCCCCGGCCAGGAAACAGGCAGGAGGTCTCCAAGCGTCTCCATAGGAAAGCCCGGCAGCGTCCGTCGCTGACCATCAATGGCGATCAGGCCACCACCACGCAGATCGACAAAATCTCTCAGCCAGCGCTGCTCAGCTGACGACAGCAGCGACTGTTCCAGTTCCCCCAGAATCACCAGATCGTAACTGAACAGCTGATCGCGATTTTCCGGAAATTGTCCGGCAGCGGTCCCTCTGACCAGTTCCGTCTGCTGCGTTCCGGGTCCTGCAAGGACCGCATTCAGCTCCCACTGTTCGTCACGTTCGAAGAGGTTCCGCAGATACCGTGTTTCCCAGCGGGAGCGGCCGTCCAGCAGGAGCACTCGCTGACGCTGCACCACTGCCGACAAGCGTAAGGTCGCCTCATTATTCTCTGCACTGGCTTCATCCGCCAGCGGAGTGATTGCAGCGGTGAGTTCGAGTGGCACAGAGCTCAGCGTGATGCCCTTCGGCGCTGCATCTGCAAGTCGTTCCACGAGTTCATTCACCGGGAAACTGAAATCAATTCGCCGTTCCCCGGATCCTGCTGCCACCGCCTGATGCTGCCAGAGGACGTCATTACCGGAGCGAATCTGCAGGACGAAGGGAGCCCCGGCCGGAGCCCGGTCACTAAGCACTGCAACTCCCCGAACCTGATCTCGTCGAAACACACTCTGCGGATGCTCCAGCTTCAGGATCGCCAGATCCACCGGCTCCTCCGCTGCACCGATGGCGACTGTCACTATGCGACTGCCCGCCGCGGCCAGTTCGCGGGCGAGGGCAACGGGGGAGTCACCGGAATTGTGGCGTCCGTCGGTGAGCAGCAGCGTCACGGCATCTTTCCGCGAACCGTTGCCGGCTGCCGCCCGGAATGCTGCTGTCAGATCTGTCGTGCCAGAAAAATCATTGAAGAGCGAAGCTCCCTGCCCTCCCCTGACTGCGTCTGCCAGCATCTCAGCGGAAACCTCAGCGACTTCAGATCCGCGGAGCAGATGCAGGTGCAATTCATGCTGGCCCTGGAGTTTTTTCAGCACACTCTGCTCGCCGGCCGTCAACGCCTGTTCCAAACGCTGCCAGCGCGGAGTTTCGTTGAACATCACGAGGGCGTCGCGCACGGCCGGGTCATCCACGAGTTTCTGTTCGGCATCGAGCCAGCCCAGTCCCTGTGCCACCGCCACACGTCGCTCCATCGGCATCTGACGGTCCGTGAGCTGCATACTGGCCGAGCCATCGAGGTACAGGTCCAGCCGACCGGGTTCCCCGATAATGGTGCGATGATGCAGAACGGGCCCGGTCAGAATCAGCACTCCCAGCAGAAAAGCAGCTGAACGCAGGGTGGGCAGCAACCAGCGGAGCCCCCCGGCCAACTCACGTGTCTCCCGCAGATAACCACGAAAGGACAGCAGCGCGACAATCCCGGCAAGAATCAGTCCCAGCCACAGCGGAAGTATCCCGGCGAATTGCAGGCTCATCGCAGGCCCCCCGAGAAACGCTGCTGCAGCAGGACTTCAAGGGCCATGAGGCAGAGCAGTCCGGCAAGCAGCAGCGGCCAGATTTCCTGTCCATGGCGTCGCCTGCGGTCGGTCTCCAGATACTCCTGCACTGACTTCAGCAACTGTCCTCCCAGCTGCTGAACCACTGCCTGCTGCTGCGCGCTGTCCAGCAAAGTCAGATCAGACTCGGCGCTGTCCGTCTGCACCGCGAAGTGCTGTGGACGACCGTCCGGCAGCGTCATCGTGTAAACGCCGGGGCGCTGAGTCGCAGTCGACTCCGCCAGCAGCCAGCGTCCCTGAGAACGCGCGGACAGGCCGCTGCGACCTCCCAGAGGATCCAGCAGCGTGATGGTGGGCAGCGGCCCGGCGGGCTCCGACGCTTCTTCGGGAGCAAACAGGGCCACAGCCGGTGAGCCGGCCTGCAGATTTCGCGGAGGCTGAATCTGTACGGCCAGCGTTGTCATCAGCTGCTGCATGAGCGGCACGTAGAAGGGACGCAGCGGCAGGTCAGACCAGTCGGCATCCACCGCCGTTGCCAGCTGCAGCACCACGCCGTCTCCGCAGCGGCGTTCGAGGAGCAGCGGGTCACCGGAATCGAGAGTGGCCGCGGAAGTGACGGGAGTCGCGGACACTTCGGCGGGGGGCGAACTCGTTCCTGCGGCTGGCGACCGGGAGACCTCAAGCACATGCCAGCGGCGAATCTCGGCCGTCGACAGATCTCCATTTGACGGATCATTGAAGAACGCGAGTGCGGGGTGTTCGGAACGCTGAGAGACGATGCGTGCGGATCTGGCAGCCGAGTTGGCGGATGCGGGTGAAGCCGGGGGCGCAGCCGAAGCAGTTATGCCGGCATCGCTCCCGGTTCCCCGCAGTGCCCCCCAGGCTGTCGGCAGCAGTCCGTTTCCGTCATTCCAGAGTTTTTGGCGATACCAGTCGAGGTCCAGTCGATTGCCGGCTGTCACCAGCAACGCTCCGCCACCGCGAACCCAGGCGTTCAGCCATTCCAGCTGCTGGTCAGTCAGTTTGGGAACGTTTGCCAGAACCACGACGCGAGTCGTCTTCAGCAGCGGTTCTGTGAGCTGCGCGGGAGTCACCACCTGGGTTTGCAGCAGGTCTGTCAGCGGCACTCGGCCAAACGTCCACGGCGTCAGCGCCACGCTCAGATAATCCGTCTCTCCCTGCAGGGGCTGTGTTCCGGGATCACCGTCTACGAGGAGGATGGGGACGCTTTCGAGGAGTTCGATGGCAGCCGACCGCTGATTGTCGGTTGCCAGCATGTCATCGGCCGACAGTGACACAGTGAGCACGTGTGACCCGGCATTTTCACCGCGGCAGCGGAAGAGCACATCGGCCGTGCCGCCGGCCTTGACGGCCGTCTGCACAGTGGACACAGGCTGACCATCGAGGGTGAGCGAGACTTCGGTGGAGTTGAAGTCTTTTGCGGAATAGCTTTTCAGCCGCGTGCGGACAAGGAATTCCTGTCCGGCTCCAACCGGTTGCTGCGGAAGTTCAATGCTCTCCACAGCCAGATTATCGGCTGCATCTTTCGGTGTCAGGGGGCGGACGGGCAGCACCAGCAGTTCAGCGGGAACGGTTTGTGACTGCAGCTGCTTCTGCAGCGCGGCAGCAGGTCCTTTGGAGATGGCCGCCCAGTCGGCAGCCTGCAGATCGCTGAGCACGACAAGCTGCCGCCGTACGGCGGGAATGTTCTGCAGCTGTTCGAGTCCCAGCTGCAGTGAAGCGGGCATGTCGCTGGCGCCGAATCCCGGCCGCAGCTGCCGCAGGCGACGGATCACTGCCTGCAGGTCTGTGAGGGGACGATCGAAGAGCAGTGCGGGGCGGCCACCTGTGGTGACCACGTTCGCCTGTGAGCCGCGAGGCAGGCTGGCGAGCAGTTGACAGGCGGTCTCGACCGCTGCGGTAAAGCGTGTCCCGGCCGGATCTGCGGCTTCCATGGAATAACTGTTGTCAAGCAGCAGAACGAGTCCTGCGGGGGCATCTTTCAGGAGGCCGGTGCCGGTGATCACGGGGCGAGCAAGGCAGGCGGCCAGCATGGCCGGAATGAGGCAGCGAATCAGGAGCAGAATGAGCTGATCGAGGCGGAAGCGACGACGATTCTGACTGATCACGGATTCCAGCAGGTGCATCGCGCCCCATTCAATGGTGCGAAATCGGCTGCGATTGAAAATGTGAATCAGCAGAGGGACAAGCAGGGCCGCAGCGCCGAAGGCGAGCAGCGGATTGAGCAGACTCATCGCGCGCGTCTCCGTATGGCCAGCCATGCAGCAAGAGCATCTGCGCAGGGCTGTGAGGTCGTCAGCGGAACCAGACTGATTCGCTGGCGACTGCAGCCGCGTGTGAGCTGTTCGCGGTACTCGGCCAGCTTCTGCAGGTAGGCCCTGCGCAGCTGTGCCGGATCAACGAGGTGACGCTGAGCGGGGTTTTCGAGGCTGGAGAACCGGGTCCACTGGCGAAACGGGAAATCCAGTTCGTCATCATCCCAGATCTGAAAGATGACCACTTCGTGCCGGGCATGGCGGAAGTGGGCGAGCGCTTTCATAAGCTGGTCGACGTCACCGAAGAGATCTGACAGGACGAGCACAAGGCCGCGGCGATGGATCCGCGAGGCGATCTGATGGAAGACGTCCGCCAGCGCGGTTTCGGCTCCGGGCTGCTGCGTGCTGAGTTCACTGAGGATGTGTCTGAGATGCCGCGGGCGTGCGCGTGGCGGAATGTAGCGACGGATCTGAGTATCGAAGGTGACCAGCCCCACGCTGTCCTGCTGCTGGAGCATGAGCCATGCGAGGCAGGCAGCGGACTGCACGGCGAATTCGTGCTTGCTGAGTCCGTCTGCGCGGCTTCCCAGGTATCCCATGGAACCACTGCAGTCAAGTAAAATCGTGCAGCGAAGGTTGGTTTCTTCTTCGTATTCGCGGATGTACAGGCGGTCGGTTTTGCCGAAGAGCTTCCAGTCGATTGTGCGAATATCATCGCCCGGCACATAGGCGCGGTGTTCCCGAAATTCCACACTGAATCCCTTGTGAGGGGACCGATGCAGACCGGACGAAAAGCCCTCGACGACCTGCTTCGCCAGCAGCTGCAGGCCACTCAAACGGCTCACGTCGCCCGCGGAAAGAACCCTGGAAGCAGACATCCGGCACCTAGAGCAGTTTGCGATCGGGACGGGGAACTTCGCGGAGCAGGCGACGAATCAGATCGTCCACACTGACGCCTTCGGCCTCGGCACTGAACGTGGGTACGAGGCGATGTCGCAGGACGGGGAGTGCAAGTGTTTCGACGTCTTCAAGTGTAACGTGGTAGCGGCCTTTGAGCAGTGCCCGGGCCTTTGCCGCCAGCACCAGTTGCTGGCTGGCGCGCGGGCCGGGCCCCCAGTCGATCTGTTCGCGGACCCACGCGGCTGCTCCTGGAACACCCGGCCTTGCCGCGCGCACCAGATCGAGCACGAAATTGCGGACATGCTGAGGGAGGGGAACGAGTCGCACTGTGGATTGGTATTCAAGAATTTCAGCGCCGGAAATCACGGCCTGAGGCACTGCATGCCGGGTGGACGTGGTGCGATCGATAATTTCAGCCTCTTCGTCCCGGGACGGGTAATCAACGATGACGTTGAAGAGAAATCGGTCCCGCTGCGCTTCCGGGAGCGGGTATGTGCCTTCCTGCTCGATGGGGTTCTGAGTGGCAAGGACGAAGAACGGTTCGTCCAGCGTGTACGTGGTCCCGCCGACCGTCACTTTGTGTTCCTGCATGGCTTCCAGAAGTGCGGCCTGGGTCTTGGGAGGTGTGCGGTTGATTTCGTCTGCGAGGAGCATCTGGGTGAAAATCGGACCACGGTCGAAGACGAGGTCCCGATGTCCCGTCTGACGGTTTTCCTGGATGATGTCCGTGCCGGTGATATCCGCCGGCATCAGGTCCGGGGTGAACTGAATACGGTGGAAGGAGAGCGACATGGCGTCCGCCAGCGAGCGGACCATGAGTGTTTTGGCGAGGCCCGGGACACCTTCGAGGAGACAGTGTCCACGGGCCAGAATTGCAATGAGGAGTTGTTCGACAACGTCCTGCTGGCCGACGATGACGCGGGCCACTTCCTGGCGGACACGATCACAGGCCGCCACCAGTCGCTGAGCGCGTTGCTGGTCTTCGGCGGACTGCATTTCCGGAGCATTCTGCATGCGGAGTCTCTGTGCGGGGAGTATGGGTGGGGCGAGGAGAAAACGAGGAGGGGAATCTGGTGGGAGGGGGCAGCCCCCGGGTGTGCGGAATCTCCGACGTGTTCTGACAGAATATGGGGTGCGAGTCATTCCTGCAAGCCACGGGTGTTCAGAAGCGTCACCAGCGATCCGGGCCGACTGGAACCGGTGGCGAGGGAATCAGAGTTTCCGGCAGATGCAAGGACACTCTGAAATTGACGCACGAGAGCGGCGGTTGCAGGAATTTTCCGCGATCACGGTTGATAATCTGTGTTCCCGCGACATTAGCAGTGTATGTCCGCAACCAATCCCGCCGAGATTGTCGCCCTGATTGCCCACCACCAGACGCGTCTGCGTGGTCTGGTTCGCTGTTTGTTTGTGCCGGCGTCTGACGTTGACGATGTCCTGCAGGAGATCAACACGGTGCTCTGGGAAAAATCTGCTGAGTTTCAAGCGGGCACAGATTTCTGGGCCTGGGCCAGCCAGATTGCTCGATTTAAAGTTTTCAATCACCTTCGCCGTCATGGTCGCGAGCGGCTGGTGTTCGACGATCTGCTGTTTAATGAGATGGCCGATCTGGCTCAACAGAGACTGGCTGCTGTCGACCGTCGCCGCGAGGCGCTGGAAGAATGCCTTTCCCGGCTTCAGGCCCCCCAGCGACAGCTTCTTGAACTGCGTTACACCGGCGGACACGGCATATCGAAAATCGCCGAGGTGATCGGCAGGCCGGAAGCCTCAGTCCGTCAGACGCTGTTTCGCATCCGTCAGGCACTGCTCATGTGTATCCAGTCGAAGCTGTCAGCTGAAGGGAGCCCGCAATGACGCCCGATGCGCGGCTGACCCGGGTCCTGTCGCAGCTGCTCGACGACAGCAAATCGCCACCGTCCATGACCGAGCTGCAGGCACTGCTTGCGGACCATCCGGGTCTGCGTTCACAGTTCGTCGAACACCTGCTCCTGGATGTGCTGCTCCAGGAAAATCAGGGACAGGAACCGCTGATTGCACTGGTTGACGCGGCGTGTGGGACTTCCAGCCCGCTCACATCAGCCTCGCAGGCAGCTGCATCGGCTGTTGCCGATTCACTGCATCCGCGCAGAAAACTCCGTCTGCGATTGCTTGCCGGCATCGCGGGTCTGGTGGCTGCGGTTGCTTTATTGTTCTGGCACAGCGAACAGCGGGCGACGGCCAGCGCCGCAGAACTTGTCCAGGCCACTCTGCATACCCATGCCGCAACGATCGAGCGTGTTTACGTGGTGGAGGTCCGACGCGGCGCGAGTGCGGAACAGCTGGTGCAGCTCCCGCGGGATGTCCGGGTGGCCACTCAGGGCAACCGCTTCTGGGTACAGATGCGTGGTCAGCGGGACTGGGCCTGGGGACGCGATCAGCAGGGCGCGGTCTGGATGACACTGGGAGATCGCCAGGCTGTCCGGGTGCATCCCGATGAAATGGGTTTACCGCTGCGATACATCGGAGATCTCTATACGCTGAATCTGGAAACACTGCTGCAGAGCTTTCTCAGGTATTGCCGGCTGGAGCTGTCGGACGAAGCGGACGAAATGGCCGGCATCAGATTGATCACGGCAACACCACAGCGGCCCTGGAGCGACCGTCCACTGCGTCGGGCGGTGATTGAAGTGGATCGGGAAAGCGGTGCAATTCGACGACTGGTGCTTGAGCGGGAACTGGAGCGGACAACTTCCGTGACAACGTTTACGCTGGTGGAATCACGTGCAGCGGACAGTTCCCTGTACGGTCCGCTCGGCCACTTGTTGCCGTCCGGCAGAATGTTCGGGACGGAAACCGGGATCGAGGAGCGGCGCGAACTGATGGTAAACTGGTTTGGATCGAGGGCCGAGCAGTGGCTGCGAATTCCTGAGGCGCGCAGGGCTGAGCAGAGGTAGACTGTATGCTGCAGGAAAATCGGAAATCTCCGATCTGCCGACCGGCTGAATGGAACCTGATGAACAGAGAGGGACACTGATGAGCCGCAACAGAATGATCGTACTGGGCATCACCGGCTGTCTGGCATTGTGTCTGGGTCTGGCAGTTACCAAACGGATTGGCGCCCAGCAGAAGGCCGTGAATCCGCCGTCGTCTGATGCTGCAATTCGCAGAGGCCCGAGGGTGCTGGTTCCGGGTGATCACGGGATTGGTCAGTATGTGGCGGACTTCAGGTTTGAGAATATTGCCGGAGTCTCCGGTGGTTTGCATGAAGAGGCTCGATCCGCGCTGACGGTGATTGCCTTCACCAGCACCAGCTGCCCGCTCAGCCGGAAGTACCTGCCAACGCTGGTGGAGCTCCACAGAGACTTTGCGTCCCGGGGAGTGCGATTTGTTCTGGTGAACAGTGTTGCTTCCGATCAGCCGGCCGAAATGCAGACTGCGGCAGCGCGATTCGGATCGAAGATTGAATATGTCTTCGACAAAGACGCCAGTTTCGCAGCTCACCTTGGGGCCACCACAACGACGGATGTTTTTCTGCTGGATCGGTCTTATACGATTCTTTACCACGGGGCGATCGACGATCAGTATGGCTTTGGTTATTCGATTGATGCGCCTCGTCGGACGTATCTGCGGGACGCGATTGCAGCTGCGTTGCAGCAACGATCAATTGCGGTATCCGCCACCGCTGCTCCCGGGTGTGCGCTGGAAGCGAAAACAGCTGCGAAACCGGGTGCTGCCGTCACATGGCACAACCAGATTTCCAGGCTCCTGCAGAGACATTGTGTGGAGTGCCATCGTGAAGGGGGGGCTGGTCCGTTTCGGCTGGACAGGCTGGAAGATGCGGCGGCACACGCGCCGATGATCAGGCAGGTTGTTGAACAGGGCATTATGCCTCCATGGTTTGCAGTGGATCCGCAGCACCAGGCGGGCCGATCACCGTGGATCAATGACAGGTCACTGTCAGCCTCTGAAAAGCAGCTGCTGACAGACTGGATTGATCAGGGGAAACCAGCCGGGGATCCTGCGCAGTCGCCGGTTCCCAAAGTCTTCGCAGATGGGTGGCTGATCGGTCAGCCGGATGCCGTATTCGAGTTTGCTCGGCCGGTACCGATCAAGGCCAGCGGCACCATGCCGTATCAGAACATCCTTGTCGATACCCAACTCGACCAGGATCACTGGGTGCAGGCGATCGAGGTGCGCCCGGGCAATCCGGGAGTTGTACACCACGTGCTGGTCTTTGTTCAGGGGACGGACGAAAGCGACGGTCCGCGGGATGACACAGCTGACGAACGCAGCGGATACTGGGGTATCTACGTGCCGGGCAACAGCACTCTGGTCTATCCGGACGGCTATGCGAAGCGGATTCCCAAAGGTGCCCGCCTGCGTTTCCAGATGCACTATACGCCGAACGGGACCGCCACGGAGGACAGCACACGGATCGGGCTGGTGTATGCGAAGCAGAAGCCTGAGCATGAGGTGCGTGTGGCCGGGATTGTCAATCGGGGATTCCGGATTCCGGCAGGTGCTGATAATCATCCGGTCGTGGGGAGCATCAGAAATCTGCCGACCGATGTGCAGGTGCTCGCTTTTCTGCCCCATATGCACCTGCGCGGCCGAGCCGCTCGATATGAACTGATCTCGGATGGCAAAGCCCGCACGCTGCTCGACATTCCTCGATACGATTTCAACTGGCAGCTGCTGTATCGATATGCCGAGCCATTAACGGTCAGAGCAGGAGAGACGCTGCAGTTCACGGCGTGGTATGACAACAGCAGCGGCAATCCGGCCAATCCGGATCCTCACCGGGAGGTTCGCTGGGGCCCGCAGACAGCTGACGAGATGCACCTCGGTTATGTGGAATATGTGGTGCCGGGGGCGACGCCGGGTGAACCCAATCCGCTGTCGCCGCGCGGGCGCCTGCGTGGTGCTCTGAGGAACGCGTTCGGGGGACGAACGGGCGAGGCTCCGAACATCGGAGATGCGCTGTTGCGCCGCCTGGACGCCGATGGCGACGGGAGTGTTACGCGGGCGGAGGTACGGACAGGATATCCCGATAACCCGGCGGCATCGACGACGATTTTTGACCGGCTGGACAGTGACGGGAGTGACAGTCTGAGTCTGCAGGAGCTGCGGCGGCTGTCGGACCTGATGCGAAGGTGAGTAGCTTCTTTCAGCGGTTGAGTTTCGCGGAGGGGAATCATCGATGCGGGATCGTTTGATTGCAGTGCTGTTTTGCATGCTGTTGTTTCTGACCGGTACTGGCTCCGCGTTTGCTCAGCCCCCCCGCGAACTGTACTTCCCCTCCAGCGACAGCACGTGGGAATCCGTGACTCCGGATTCGCTGGGCTGGGATCCGGCGGGTGTTGAGGATGTTTGCAGATTCGTGGAGAGTACAAACGGCAAATCATTTCTGGTCCTGCAGGACGGCCGGATAGTCGTGGAACGATACTGGACACCGGCCGGCGTTCGGCACGCACAGTACGTCATGTCGTCGGGAAAGAGCATCACAGCCTTTCTGGTGGGAATTGCGCAGGAGCAGAAGAAGCTGCAGCTGGATCAGCCCGTTTCGGATTTTCTTGGCGCCGGCTGGTCGAGGACGACGCCGGCCCGGGAGCGGGCGATTCAGATCCGGCATCTGCTGCAGATGACCAGCGGCCTGAATTCCCGGCTGGAGTATCAAGGCCCGCCGGGAGTCATCTGGCGTTACAATACGGAGGCGTACCAGCAGCTGCATCCTCTGCTGGAGCAGGCCGTGGGCACTCCGATGCAGGAGTTTTCAAAGCGTGTGCTGTTTGAGCCGATGGGAATGAAGAATTCTGAGTTTCGTTTTCACAGTTTCGTGATGAATGCCCGGGACATGGGCCGGTTTGGGATGCTGATTCAGGGGCAGGGGCAATGGAATGAACGCCCGATCATGAATGACCGGCAGTTTTTTGATGAGATGCTCAATTCGTCGCAGTCACTGAATCCGGCGTATGGTTATTTGTGGTGGCTGAATGGGCGCGAATCATTCCGGTCTGTGGGTGTGCAGCGCGGTATCCTGCCCGGGGCGCTTGTTCCGAACGCTCCGCAGGACATGGTGAGTGCGAATGGCAGGGGCGGTCAGCGGATTTTCGTGGTGCCGAGTCTGGGTCTGGTGGTGGTGCGTCTGGGCGAGAATCCGGCGTTGGGGGTTCGGGGCGTTGCGGCGGCGGAAGCCGACGGGACGCAGGGGAAGTTCGACAATCAGTTATGGAACAAGCTGATGGCTGCAATCCAGCCGAAGTCCGAATGATGTGTTCCGGGGGATGCGGCACGAGCCGGGCGGCGACTGGATCGCACGCCTGGACGAACAGGAATTCACAGTCGGGGGATTTGCGCCGTCACAACGGACACGGGTGTTGTTTAACCGAATGCAGGGTAAAACGATGAAGAATGTGCAATCTGCGATGGCGTTGCTTCTGGTTTGTCTGGTTCAGTCGGTGGTCGTCACCGCGCAGGTACCGGACGAGCAGGTCCGGCGTTCGGTCGGCCATGCGTGGATTACACCAAAGGTCGCCGCCCCGCGGGTTTCCTTTCACACCTTTGAAAGTGCTGCTGCGAAGACGGGGGTGAGCTATCACCTGTATACGCCGCAAATCTATGAGCAGGACAGGGATCGCCGTTTTCCGGTGGTGTACTGGCTGCATGGTTCGCGTGGCGGTCTGGCAGGAATTCCCCGGGTTGCAGGGCTCTTCGATGACGCCATTCGGGCTGGCCGGACGCCGCCGTGTCTGGTGGTCTTCGTGAACGGCCTTGCGGAGGGCATGTATGTCGACTGGAAGGATGGATCGGCACCGGTGGAGACGGTGATTGTGCGGGAGCTGGTGCCGCATGTGGACGCAGCGTACAGGACGGTGTCTGCGCGGGAGGGGCGTGTGCTGGACGGGTACAGCATGGGTGGCTATGGCGCTGCGCGGCTTGGTTTTAAATTTCCGGAGCTGTTTCGCGGGATTTCGATTATGGGTGGCGGGCCGCTGCAGGGGGAGCTGATTCAGGCGCCGCGAGCGGGTCGCCAGCGGGCGGCGGAGGTTTTGCAGCAGGTGTACGGCGGGGATCAGGAATATTTCCGGAGTGTCAGTCCGCGGCGGCTTGCGGAGCAGAATGCGGAGGCCATCAGCCGGGGCTCGGTGATTCGACAGGTGTGCGGCGATCAGGATGAGACGTTTGAGGTCAACCGGGAGTTTCATGAGCATCTGCAGCGGCTGAAGATTCCGCACGCGTGGACGGTGCTTGAGGGCGTTGATCACGATCCTCTGGCGACCTTGCAGAAGCTGGGTGACGGTAACTGGAGTTTTTACCGGGAGGCTTTTGGTGGTGCCTCGGCGACTGGAACTTCGATAAGACAGGCGGATTTTGAGCTGTCCTTGACGGTTGGCGGTAAGCAGCGTCGGGCATTGGTTGTGAATGCTCCTGTGGACGGCACAAAACGCCCTGCAGTGATCGTGCTGCACGGGGGCATGGGAAGTGCGGTCGTGATGCGGGCGAATTCAGGTTTTGACCGTGTGGCGCGTGTTGAGGGCTTCATGGTGGTGTATGCGGAGGGTACGTCATTCGCGGGGGATGAACGGCATGCGTGGAACACGGGGTATCTGCTGCGGCGGCAGGTTCAGGACGCGGACGATATTGCCTGCCTTGACATGCTGATTGACCGTTTGACGGGCGAACACGGTGCGGATGCGGAGCGGATCTTCATGACGGGCGGATCCAACGGGGGCATGATGACTTTTGTGTATGCGGTGGCCAGAGCTGAGCGGCTGGCGGCCATTGCTCCGGTCGTCGCAGCGATGTTTACGTTTGATCAGCGGCCGGCGGTGCCCCTGCCGATACTCATGATCAGCGGAGCGAAGGACGAGGAGGTACCTGTGGAGGGAGGAATGAGCCGCAATCCGCTCGTACGTCGGGCTCAGGAGGCTCCGTTTAAGTCGCTGTCGGAAACTGTCCAGTTCTGGGTGAAATCAAACCGTTCGGTGTCTGAAGCGAAGGTGAATCGTCAGGGGACGCTGACGACCACGACACACGAGGCTGGTGCGGACGGCGCAGTGACAATCTCCCTTGTGGATTCGGTTGGCGGTCATGGCTGGCCGGGGTCGCGGGCGCGTCGTCCAGGGAATCAGCCGATCATGTCATTTTCGGGAGCGGAGCGGATCTGGGAGTTTTTCCGGGACAAGCGGCGGGAACGGCGGGAGTGATTTACTGTGGGGGGGCTGCAGAAGACATGGGCTGTGATCACGGGCGAGATTGTCAGGTCCAGTTCACTTTCAGGTGAGGGGCTGACTATGTCCTGCAGAATCGCCGCATGGTGGAGCGCGAGCGGCAGTTTTTGGTGCTGCTGGCAGTCTGCGATCGCGGGAGTTCAGTAGTCCGGCAAAAAGTCAGGATGCACAGCACCTTTGGCCCGCCTCTATGACCGCTGACCTGATCTTCGACAGTTTCTGCGGAGCTGGGAAACAGTCAGCAAAGTCTCTGGACGTCCGGCCTCTGTTGGAAATCGGCGACGGAAGTTCCTGACCAGATCCAGCCAGGATTCGAGGCTGCAGTCGAGCCGTGTGAGGATGGTGTCGAGGTGTTCGGGGATGTGGCCGGGTTTGTCCAGTCGCAGCTGACGGCCGGTCCAGTCGACCAGTTGGAGGTACTGGTCAAGAGTCATGAACAGACAGCCGCGATTGGTGAGCCGCCGTGGGGTGGGGCAGTCGCGGGAAGCCTGACACGCTGGTTCCAGTGCGATCGGAGCCAGCCAGCCGGCCTGAACGCCGTGCTCGGTCTGTGTGGCCTGAACAGCCGCGGATGGAACAGCGGCGGTGACGGCGGCGGACTGACGGTCGGCAATGCGGTCGTGAATGCTTGTGAACTGGCTGGTTTCGGGCGTTTGAGCGACCGCGGCACGGATGGGATTGAGATCCACGTAGGCGAGACAGGCGGCGATGGCTGTTTCGTCGAGCAGCGGCTGAGCTTTGTAGCGGGCTTCCCAGAAGTGGCCGGTGACCTGATCGTCGCGATTGGCCCGCTTGGCGATGGGTTCGGAAATGCACTTCATGAACCATGAGATGCTGGTGAGCCGACGGCGTTTTTCGGCAAGACCGGCAGCGCTGCTTTTGATGTGATTGAGCTCTTCGGCGGTGGGTTGTTCGGGACGGCCGTCGAGCGTACGGCGTTTGGGGAACAGGGCCCACCAGCGAAGAGCAATTTCGTCGTCGGACCAGG
>CAZLOQ010000036.1:0-40455 GCA_964561125.1 uncultured Chitinophaga sp.
ATGGTCAATACCTTTCAATTGACAAGAACAGCCAGGCTTACCTGGCGCACCAGAGACAACAGAGTTGGAACGTGGCGTTGCATCCGCGCATGCAATCAGTCATTCGAGCCCCTGCGGCACCCTTTGCAGCAGACCTCAGCCAGCCTGACGCAGCTTTGAAGCTGCAGCCGGATGCGGATGAAACTGCGGGTCACGAGACTGGCGTTCCCGGCCGGTTGCGGCCTGAGCGGAGTCATTCAATACGTGTCCTGTGACCGGACATTGGCGAAAACCTTTCTGTCATCGCCAAATTCCAGCACACTTTCCGGCTCGTGAGATGAGAATCAGCAACGCACAGGAGTACGAGAACCGCAAACGGGAAGCCTGCGTCATGGGTAGCGGTGACCATGCACCCGCAGTTGTCGCGTTTACGGCCGAGATGGCGAGTGTTGCCGTAAACGAAATGATCGTAGCGATCAACGGCTTTCAGGGTGATGATGGTATGGCACCAATACGTTATCGACGGTTCCACGCCCGTGACGACCGTTTTCCGGGCGTCACGAAGGCCAGCACCTGCCACGTCTGCGGCACTCCTGCGAATTGGGGGCGTGCAGATGTTGCACCCTTCCTCGATTTGATGGAGTAAACAGATGAAATGGTTCATAGCACACCTCCTGCGCTGCATAGGTTTCCTTGGGTTTGAACTGCCTGGAAAGTTCGTCAAGACAATTGCCCACACCAGCGTTTCGTTTGTTTCGACTGTTGCTTTTGCTGCGAATATCCGATATGCTTCTCTTAGAGGAGCAAAACACGTGGCGACACTACTTAGCGATTTTCCGGAAACCGTTACCCCGACTCCGGATGAGGCGATTCTTGCGCAGGAGAGCAGTCGACGGCTTGCCCATTTCGTCTCGGCCAAGCGGAAGAAGCCGCTGCAACTACGGCTTCAGCCCGAGGCCGCTCCGGAAGAGACTGTCTCCATTCCGGAATCAGCCTTCCGTCTTCTGAACGAAATTCTCACACAGATGGCGAAGGGGAACGCCGTCACGCTGATCCCGGTTCATGCCGAACTCACCACTCAACAGGCTGCCGATATTTTGAACGTCTCACGCCCCTTCCTTGTCGAGCAGTTGGAGAAAAACGTCATTCCATACCGCAAGGTCGGAACCCATCGCCGCATCCTTTTCAAGGATTTGATGCAGTACAAGGAGGCAATGGATCGCAACCGGTTGAAGGCACTGGACGAATTGGCGGCCCAGGCTCAGGAACTTGGCATGGGTTATTGAAGTGAGCAATTTCACCGTTCTGTATGACGCGTGCGTCCTTTATCCGGCTCCGCTTCGCGACCTGATGAACTCACATGTCCGGGATTGCCTTGTAACTGGCTATGAGACGCTCATCCACGCCATCACGCTGCCGGACCCGGACGACCGACATGTTCTGGCTGCGGCAATCTGCGCTGGTGCTGACCTCATAGTAACGTTCAATCTCAGGGACTTTCCTGAAAGAGACTTGAAGCCTTATGGTATCGAAGCCCGGCATCCTGACGACTTCCTGACGTCCCTGCTCGACCTTGCATCGACTATCGTCTGTGCTGCTGCCAAGCGGCACAGGGCAAGCCTGAAGAACCCTCCAAAGGACGTTGATGAATATCTCGCCACTCTTGAAGCTCAGGGCCTTGCTCAAACGGTATCGAGTCTTCGGAGATTCGCCGAATTGATTTGACCCAACGTCACACGGTATGCGTTGTTCCGTCGCTGATCATCCTGCGCGTTGGACCGTCCCAAATGGCCAGCCCGGCCAGAAAAAGTTCTAACGGTGTCCTGTCATCCCGATTCAAGCCGCAGCTCGAGCCGTCTGACAGACTCGTCAGACGGCTTTTTTCTTTTGCCCGGCAAACCTCGCAAACCCTGTTACCGGGAACAACGGGCTAAAGGCCCGCAAAAAGTTTCCCGCTGAGTGAGACACCCGAAACACTGAGAATGCCCCTGACGAAACCGGCGTTCCAGTGCACCCTGATCAGTAACCTGATCGGCGATTCGCACTATCAACGAGCGATCTATCCCACCCGCTCTGTGTTCCTCTGTGCCTCTGTGTTTCAAAAAACGCGCTCACAACGCACAAGGCTCGATCGATAAACACAGAGGCACAGAGACAACAGAGTTGGAACGTGGCGTTGCATCCGCGGATCCGATCAGGCATTCTCCGGAGCCCCTGCTCCGGCACACTTTACTGGCAGCGATGTTCAATCGACAGTATGGCCGAGTGAACCTTTCGCTGTGAGCAGTGTCCAGAGACATACGAACCATGAACAATTCGGCGAACGGCCACCTCGGAACTGGTCGTGGACTACTTCCGCTGGCGGAACGAGGATGCCGCTCGCAACGCCTTGAGCGGCTGGTGCTGCTGGACGCTCCGAAAGGACGGTCAGAGCGAGCGGCAGGCCACAAAGCGGCTGCTCGGCCTGTCTGTGAGTCAGAAGAATGAACTGCTGTTCCAGTACGGTATCAACTTCAACGATCTTCCAGACTGGCAGAAGCGGGGCATTGGATTGTACTGGGAAGAGTACGATAAACCTTCAGTGAATCCGATCACAAACGAAGAAATCACCGTACGTCGGCGTCGAATTCGCACCGACTACGACTTACCCATGAAAGACGATTACGACCAGTTTGTCAGGTCGATCATTTCCCAGCCTCAAGCAGAAGGAGCGTCATAATGGGTGCATCACACGGTGATTTCACCAAGTACCCCCGCACGCCCCATCTGTTTGGGTCGAAGGGCACTGACGACGACAGGCATCTCAGCGAAGCGGAGTCAAAGGCATTCATCGCCGACGAGTCACTGATTGTCGAAGAGAAAATCGATGGCACGAACGTCGGCATCCATTTCTCGGATTCGGGCGAGATGGTCCTGCAATGCCGGGGCCATCTCATCACCGAGGGCATGCACCCGCAGTACGACCTGTTCAAGCAGTGGGCGGCGGTGAAGCGGCATGTGCTGGAGGAGCAGTTGCAGAACCGCTTCATCCTGTTTGGCGAATGGGTCTACGCCCGGCACTCGATCCATTACAGGAGACTGACGCACTACTTCTTCGAGTTCGACATCTACGACAAAGAGCAGGAAGCCTTCCTTGATCTGGAACGTCGGTTGTCGCTGCTTGAAGGGACGGGAATCCAGACGGTGCCGGTGGTGCATACGGGTACGGTGGATCGAGATGACCTTGAAGACCTGATCGGGCCATCAAGGTTCGACAGCCATTTTGAGAACCCAATCACGAAGCGACCTGACAACCTGATAGAAGGTCTGTACCTGCGGACGGAAGCGGACGGCGCTGTCACGGGACGAGCCAAGTTCGTGCGTCCTGAGTTCGTCGAGAAGATCAGGCAAAGCAAGCACTGGCAGCACCAGCAGATGGTGCCCAACCTGCTGGCAGATGATGTGGATATCTGGTCATGAACTGGGAGCAACTCAAACAGTCTTCGCTGGAGGACATCACGGCATGGGCCGAAACCCAGCCGTGGTGTCAGGCGATGGCGGACTGCCCTCAGGACGCCGAATGGCATTCTGAGGGCGATGTCCTGACTCATACGAAGATGGTCCTCGGACAACTGCTCGAACTGGAGGAGTGGCCGTCTCTCACGCCTGACGAGCAGTCCGTCCTGACATTCACGGCCCTGTTCCACGATGTCGCCAAGCCGCTGACGACCGAGGTTGATCCCGAGACGGGCCGAGTCCGCTCTCCGAAGCACGCCGTCAAAGGGGAGCATGTCGCCCGCAACGTCCTGCGTGATCTCGGATGCGACCTGAAGACTCGTGAAGAGATTGCCCGGCTGGTTCGTTACCACGGACGACCGGCATTCCTGCTCGAACGTGAAGAGCCAACCCATGAAGTCGTCCGGCTGTCGTGGCTGGTCAGCAACCGACTGCTGTACCTGTTCGCCCTGGCGGACACCCGTGGCCGAGACACCGACTCGATGACTCGGCCCGAGGAGAATCTGCACTTCTGGAAGCTCATGGCGGAAGAAGCCGGCTGCTACGACCAACCATATCCGTTTGTTACCGACCATGCCCGCTTTACGTTCTTCCGGCAGCAGGAGCCAAACCTGCATTACGTTCCCCACGAAGACTTCGCCTGCACTGTAACACTCATGGCTGGTCTCCCCGGCAGCGGCAAGGATACATGGCTGTCCAAAAACCGCACTGATCTTCCGATTGTCTCGCTGGACGACATCCGAGGCGAGCTTGGTGTTGACCCGGCTGATAATCAGGGGCGAGTGGCGCAGGAGGCTCAGGAACGCTGTCGGGAGTTTCTGCGATCAGGAACCTCGTTTGCCTTCAATGCCACGAACACGATGCGACAGACTCGGTGCAGGTGGCTTGATTTGTTCGCCGACTACAACGCCCGCATCGAGATCGTCTACCTCGAACCGCCATTTGAGAACCTGCTTCGTCAGAACAGGACTCGGAGCAGGAATGTGCTGGAATCGGTGATCCGCAGGCTGGCCGGGAAGTGCGAGCCGCCGACCTGGATGGAGTGTCACAGTCTGGTGATAAGCGACGGAAAGGAATGATCGAGTGAGCGAAGAGCCAAAGCGGATCAAGCAGGTGATCGTGATGCGTCACGACCTGAAGATGCGTCGAGGGAAGCAGATCGCCCAGGGCGCTCACGCCTCGATGTCCTTCATCTGCCGTCGCCTGCAGGAACGTGCAGTGACTTGCGAAAGTCTGTCGGCAGTTGTCCCACCAGGCGTTGGAAGGCCGCGTAGAAACGGTTCGGGGTATTGAATCCGCAGGCTCCGGCGACATCGCGGATTTTCATCGTAGTCGTAGTCAGCAGGTGCTGGGCGTGCCAGATACGATGCATCGTGAGATACTCCAGAATCGTCAGCCCGCAGTTCTGACGAAAGAGTCGCATGGCGGAGTTGGGGTGCATGCCAACCGCCTCGGCGACGTCTGCCACATCGATCGCGCAGGTGTAGTTGCCGGCGATAAAGACCGTCATCCGTTCAAATTTCCCGAGTTGGCCCTTGACACCAGTCGAAGGGCCTGCGGGACTCGGGATTGCCTGCCGCAGCGCCAGACGCAGCAGTCTCGCTTCGGCTTCCAGCAGGATCATACGGTGCGCGTCCCGATCACCCGAGACATACGCCTGATGCCAGCGACGCATCATCGCCAGATCGGAGCAGTCCCGTTCGGGTTCGGTTTCGAACAGCATTTCACCACCCATAAGCCGGGTGACAAGCGACTCCGGCAACTTCCAGTTCAAAAACCAGGCCAGGGGCACTTTCAGCGAATAGTGAATTCCGCCTGGCGCAAAATCGATGCTCTGGTGCGGAATCGCAGCCCAGCGAACACAAAGTTCTCCTCCATGATTTCGAATCCGTGAGCCACCGAACAGGTAATCGATCCATCCGACCTCGAGGACCGTGATTTCGATTTCGTCATGGCGGTGCGGCCGTGTCATCAGAGTTGCCGGTGCGTTGCTGACATGAAAGCCCAACGTCACGAAATCGACATGATCGGAGGCGGTCGGCAAAGTTCGAGCTCTCCAGGTTCTTCATATCGCTATGTTACGAAACAGAACAAAACAGCGCAGTGATCGCCATTTCATTGCATCGTCATCATGGTATTATGGCGACGGAACGTCAAGCCCTCCCGCCTTCGTCACTCAAACTCTCGCCTTCCCACCCGCCCCACTGAGAGTCTTTCGATCCAATGTCTGTCTCCCTTCGTCACCGAAGCGGCTGGATGCTGGCCGCCTGCGTACTGTACGTTCAAGCCGCGTCACTGCATGCGAGTGACGGTGCTCCCGACGTGAAGATCTGGTCGCTGCGTGATGAATTTGGCACCGGCGATCGCAGGTTGAATCCGCTGAAGGATCGAGACGACGAAACGGTTTGGTATTTCCTGCGGACCTCGAGCTCGGAAGGACCGGTCGAATCCCGGGGCTGGAAGCACGACGGGAAATATGATCTTCTGGTCGAAGGGGGAAGTGGTCTTTTCGGGTCGCCGCTCGACGGCTGGGCCTATCGGATGAAGGAACCGCTTGCGCCCGTAATCGGCAGGATCACAGCGGATTATGACATTGGCCTGAACTTCAGGCCCGGAGATATTCTGCTCGCGCCAGGGCCGGATTATGCCGTCGTGGTGGGCTGGCGGAGTCCGGTCGGTGGGACGCTGGAAATTCAGGGATCGTTCGAACATGGTCAGTCGTGCTGTGGAGACAACTCGCGAATTCGCTGGTTCGTGGAACGAGGTCCGGCTCCCAACACATCAGACGGCTTCACTCCGACAGTGCTGGCTTCCGGCGAGTCAGATTTCGGCACCTCGACTCAAAAGAGCGTTTTTCATATTCGCGATCAGGTTGTTCGGCCTGACGATTTTGTTTATTTCATCGTGGATGCTCTCGCCGACGGTACTGCAACTCCCCACGCCGGAGACGGAACACGACTCGAACTGAAAATGACGGTACGTGACGCTGTCTTTCCCCCGGCTCCGTCATTTGAAACAGAGATCCTGCCGTTGCTGGTGGCTAAGTGCCACGACTGCCACGGCGAGGAAGTGCGAGAAGCTCAGCTCGATCTGCGAACGCTCTCAGAAATTCTGCGGGGCGGAGAAAACGGACCTGCGGTAGTCCGTGGCGAGCCGCACAGCAGTCTGCTGATCGATCTCGTGGCCAGCGGACAAATGCCGCCCGACAAAGAGCATCGATTGACGGAGTCAGAGGTTTCGTTATTGCGTCGCTGGGTCAGAGCGGGTACTCCATCAGAAGAAACGGTCGTTGCTCTTCCACCGCACTCTCAGGTGACCGAGGCAGACCGCCGTCACTGGGCCTTTCAACCGCCTCGCAGAATCCCGGAACCCGATGTAAACACCGCAAATCGCGTGCGGACACCCATCGACCGCTTTCTGCTCGCGAAACTCGAAGAGAACGGCCTCGGCTTTTCGCCCGATGTGGACAAACGAGTTCTGGTCCGTCGAGCGTATCTTGATTTAATCGGGCTTCCTCCCGAGCCTGCTGCCGTCGCCGCATTTATTGAAGATTCCCGCCCTGATGCCTGGGAACATCTGCTTGACGACCTTCTGAAATCACCACATTACGGCGAACGCTGGGGACGGCACTGGCTCGATGCCGCAGGTTATGTCGACGGAAAGCTCGATAACGATCTCGGGACAATCTACCCGAACAATGGCATCTGGCGTTATCGGGACTATGTCATCCAGGCCTTGAACGACGACATGCCGTTCGACCAGTTCCTCACGGAGCAGATTGCCGGGGATGAACTGGTCGATTGGCGGCAGGCTGAAACATTCGACGCGCGGACGAAGTCGCTGCTCACCGCGACCGGCTTTTTGCGAAACGTCGACGATCATACAGACTTCCCGCAATACGGGATCGAAAAGCGCTACGAAGTGGTTAACGAAACACTCGACATGTTCTCGACGGCTGTGCTTGGCCTGACGATGGAATGCTGCCGCTGTCACAATCACAAATATGATCCACTGCCGCAGCGTGACTATTACCGGCTGATGGCCTGCTTCGAACCGGCCTTCAATCCGCATGCATGGAAGATTCCGAAGGATCGTTATCTGGCAGACGTTTCTCCCAAAGAGCGAGCCACGATCGATCAGCGGAATGTGGAAATCGATGCCGAGGTCGCGGAGCTGTCGAAAGGTGAAGCGATGACGCGAGAGCAGGTGCGGCGGCGTTTGTACGAGATGCGTCTGGCGTCCCTTTCGGAAGAGATTCGAGCTGATGTGAAGCAGGCGTTCGAACTCGCGGCGGACAAGAGGAATGAAGCTCAGGCAGCACTCGCGGCCGCTCATGAAGCAACACTCAGAATCTCCGATGCCGATATTGACGCCGCCCTGACCGACTCAGAGAAAGAGGCGCTCAAAAACAGCGTAGAGCAACGCACGTCGCTGGTATCGCAAAAGAAATCCTACGGCGTCATTCAGGCCCTGTGGGATGTCGGCGAACCGCCCATTTCGCATGTGCATCGCCGCGGCAATGTGAAGACGCACGGTGTGCTCGTGCAGCCTGGATTCCCCGAGATCCTGCAACCCGTCGCAAATGTCGACTTTCGCTCCGCGAAAGTGATTCCTTTCGCGGAGCGAAAGGCGACGATCCCATCCGATGCGAAAGGTGAAACCAGCGGCCGCCGCCTGGCTCTCGCCAATTGGCTGACTCAGCCTGACCATCCGCTGACCGCACGAGTCTTTGTGAATCGTGTCTGGCATCATCATTTTGGACGCGGAATTGTTGAAACGCTCGGCAACTTCGGTCACTCAGGCAGTCTGCCGTCACACCCCGAACTGCTTGACTGGCTGGCTGTGGATTTCATGGAGCACGGCTGGAGCGTTAAGCGGCTGCATCGACAGATCATGTTGTCGACAGCGTACAGACAGTCGTCACGTCGACCTGATCGCGGCTCTGAGCAGTCAACAGCCGCACCATCCGGCGAGAGTCTCGACCCGGAGAATCGACTCCTGTGGCGGATGAATCTGCGTCGGCTGGAAGCAGAAATTGTCCGTGACGCCGTGCTGACGGCTTCCGGTGCGCTTGATCGCACCGCCGGGGGACCGCCGATCGAGATCACGAATCCCGCCGATGGTTTATCCGAAGCGAAGCCGGCTCCCACACCGAGCAGTCCGGATCGCCGCAGCATCTACCTGTTTGCCCGACGGGTTTATCCGCTGAAATTTCTGGAAATCTTCGACGCCCCCATCATGCCGGTCAACTGCACTCAGCGAGCAAACTCGGCGACGGTTCTGCAATCGCTTGCGGTGCTCAACAGCGAGTTCCTGTTCGCACAATCCGACCGTATGGCCGAACGACTTTCGGCCACCGCTGCGGATACCCCCGCCCGCATCGAACTCGCCTTTCAAATCGTGTTCGCCCGGCGACCAACGGACACCGAATTATCAAAGTCTGCCGCATTCGTGCACGAACAGGCCGTCGGCTACGAAGCCAGTCGGACACCAATTGATCAGGCACAACGAATGGCGCTGGCCGACTTCTGCCATATGCTGCTGTCGTCGAACGAGTTCCTGTATGTCGAGTAGCTTGAAGAACAGAACAGTACCATTACGCCTGCATCTCAGTCTGCTGTGACAGCAGGTAACGGCGGCTTCCGATTCTCTCGTAACAGGCGAGCACCACGATGTTGTCACTGCATGATTTCGGTCGCTCCGGTGATCCTTTGCACCGCCGCGAATGGCTCCGGGTCGGTGGGCTGAGCGCGCTCGGGATTTCTCTTCCCACACTGCTCAGACCGCGTGCCGCAACCGCTGCGCCTGTGCTCGCAAAGAACCCTCTGTCCGGCGATCCGGGAGCTACGTTTGGTCGTGCCAGAAACGTCATCTTCCTCTGGCTGCAGGGCGGACCGCCGCAGCACGAGACTTTCGATCCCAAGCCTGACGCGCCCCTCGAAATTCGGGGACCGTTCAAGCCAATCAGTACGAATGTGCCGGGTGTTCAATTCTCCGAGCTGTTGCCGCGGACGTCGCGCTACGCTGACCAGATGGCCGTCGTACGTTCCCTCTCCACTCGCGACGACAATCACGATGTCAGCGGCTACTGGCTGTTGACCGGGTATCCGTACCTGACCGGCAGTGCCCGGCAGATCAAGCCGACCGACTGGCCGTATTTCGGCTCCGTCGTGAAGATGCTCAAGCCCAGCGAGAAGCTTCCAGCGCTCACTTCCGTCTGGATTCCGGATGCCATGCGGCTCAACGACAATGTCACTCCGGCAGGCCAGACTGCCGGGTTCCTTGGAACCCTCTGGGAGCCCGAGCGGTTCGTCGGAGATCCAGCGCTCCCGAAATACCAGATTGAAGGCCTGTCGCTTCTGGACGGGGTTACCGCTGTCCGCATGGATCGCCGACAGGATATGCTGCGGCAGCTGGAATCTCAGCTCGGAAGCGTTCGCATCAGACAGGTCGAATCGTGGGACCGGCTGTCCCGACAGGCGTTTGATCTGGTGACCTCCGGTGAGGCTCGTGCCGCATTCGACCTCAGCCGTGAACCGGACGAGGTCCGTGATCGTTATGGACGGTACACATGGGGACAGTCAGTGCTTCTGGCCCGCCGACTCATCGAAGCGGGTGTCCGACTGGTTCATGTCAACTGGGCTCGTGATCCAGGTGACAACGCTGTTGATAACCCACTCTGGGACACACATTCATTGAACGCCGATCGCCTGCAGGACAATCTCTGCCCGCAGTTCGACCCAACCTTCGCGGCACTGATGGATGATTTGTCGGAACGCGGACTGCTCGACGAGACGCTTGTGGTGGTCATCGGAGAGTTTGGCCGGACACCAAAGATTAACGTGAACGGCGGCAGGGACCACTGGGGGCATGTTTTTAGTTTCGCCATGGCAGGGGCGGGTATCAGGGGCGGACAAGTCATCGGCGCGACTGACAAGGACGGCGCTTATCCTGCAACGGCTCCAATCACAGGCGGTGACGTCACAGCGACGATCTTCCATCTGCTTGGTATCGATCCTGCCGGTGTTTTCCACGACCGAGAGAACCGTCCCCATTCAATCACGAAAGGGGAGCCGATTGCCGGCATGCTGGGCGAACGGCTCACGACCAGTCTTCAGCTGTCCGAAGGTGATCCGGCTTTCGTCCCGCCCTTCGATACGAGATTACTGTTTGATAACGACTTCCGCGACACTCAGCCGCTGATTGCAGTGGAGCCTCCGACCCGGACCAAAGGATGGCGGGGTTGGTCCCAACCCGGCCTGCTGGTCTCAAGGTCAACCGGCGGCGCTGTATTCCGGCTGGCCGTCGACGGATTGCTCGAACCACTGGCGATCGCGGCGGGTTCCCGAGCGATCCTTGCACAGGAAATTCGCAATGCGCGAGGCGGGCAGTACACGTTCAGGGTTCGCGCTTTGGTTCAGGCAATGTCAGCCGGAGAGTTTGATCCGTTCGCCGCCAGCCTTCGTACCCGCCTCGTAATATTCCGTTTCCAGAACATGCAGAAGGATCCACGAGTCATCGCGGAACTGGCCTCGCTCGAATTTCAACCCGTTGTCGGCGAAACGCGGGAATTCGTACTCGATCGATTCCTCGGTTCCACGACTCCCGGTGCAAACTTCGCCATCGGCAGTGGTCTCGGCGTGCTGATTGAGCTGCAAACAACCCGGCCCCTGACGTTGCCACTTGAACAGGGCCGGAAGATTGCGATCGTGGTCGAGTCGGTCGAGCTGAACTTCCAGCCCCGAAAACGCGATGACTCCGTGACCGTATGAATCGCAGGGAACCGTACGATGGCAAACGCCTGAATCAACGCCCGACTTCATGGGACTTATCCAAAAAACCGAGCGAGACTCAAGAAATGTCAATTCGACGGCGTTTTCCAGATTGCGGATCATTGCTCAGCCTCCAACGGGGGCCGTCACGACGACAGCTCCTGCAGTCACTGGGCGGCGGCTTCGGCACACTCGCGCTCGCGGGTACCCTGAGCGATGTCGGTTTGTTGAGTACCGCGTTGGGGGCGGGTGAGGGCACTCCGAGCGCTCCTCTCGCTCCGCAGCAGCGACACTTCCCAGGCAAGGCAAAAGCCGTCATCCAGTTGTGTCAGAACGGCGGTCCGTCTCAGATGGATCTGTTCGATCATAAGCCTGAGTTGTCGAGGCGGAGTGGCCAGCCCCATCCGGAACAGGTCGAAGTTTTTCAGTTGGGCAACAAGAACGTACTCATGGGGACGCCGTTCCGGTTCGCCAAACATGGGCAATGCGGGATGGAGTTCTCGGAGTTGATTCCGTATCTGGCCGGGGTCGCGGATGACCTTTGCCTCATTCGTTCCATGTTCACAGACAACAACAACCATCCATTCGCACTGAATATGCTGCAGACGGGCAAGACGTTTAACGGCCGCCCCGCGATGGGTTCGTGGATCGGTTACGCGCTGGGGACCGAGAATCAGGATTTGCCATGTTACATCGTACTCCGTGACCCGGCTGGTTATAACACATCGGGAAAGATGGTTTGGTCCAGCGGTTGGCTGCCACCTGTGTATCAGGGAACCGAATTCAGTTCGTCCGGTACCCCGGTACTGCATCTCAATCCCGCGCGTTCTGTCACCGCTGAGTCACAGGTGCGATCTCGCAGATACCTGCAGGAATTGAATGCGATTCACCTGCAGCAACACCCGGGAGAAGCAGAACTCGAAGCCCGGATTCAAAACTTTGAACTTGCGGCCCGTATGCAGTTGACTGCCACACAACTGCTCGACCTGAACACGGAAACCGAAGCCACACGCAAACTCTATGGACTTGATAACCCGGCCACGGCGGGGTATGGGACGCGCTGCCTGATGGCGCGGCGACTGGTTGAATCGGGCGTGCGGTTCGTGCAGGTCTTCCCACCACTCGATCCCTCGTTTCAACCGTGGGACAACCATTCGAATCTGAAGAACGACCTCCGCAGGATTTGCGGTTATGTCGATCAGCCCAGCGCGGCTTTGATCAGCGATCTGAAGCAGCGAGGCCTGTTGGATGATGTCATCATCATGTGGACCGGCGAGTTCGGGCGTCTGCCGATCACCGAAGGAGCGGATGGTCGCGATCACAATCGGCATGCGTTCAGCACGTTGATGGCGGGCGGCGGCTTCAAAGCAGGCCATATTCACGGAGCCACTGACGAATTCGGATACAAGTCAATAGAGAACCGCGTCAGCGTCCCCGACCTGCACGCGACCATCCTCAATCAGCTGGGCATCGACCACACGAAACTGACCTTCACCCACAGCGGCCGCCCGGAACGCCTGACAGACCCGGAAGTTACCGGGGCACGGGTGATTGAGGAGATACTCGCATGAGGTTGCGTATCAACGCCGTTTGCATGGTGATTGTCGCATCGCAATTGTGGATGTTGATTTCGACATCCAGCGCTGCGGAACATGAAGACCACTTCGAGCGGCATGTCAGGCCATTGCTGATTGAGCGCTGTCACAAGTGCCATGCTGGCGACGAGGCGAAAGGGGGACTGCGCCTTGATTCTCGCGAGGCGGTACTGAAAGGTGGAGATTCCGGTCCGGCGATCATCGTGCGGAAGCCCGAGGAGAGTCTGCTGCTTCAGGCGGTGCGACATGAGAACGGTCTGGAGATGCCGCCGGATGGGAAGCTGACCGCGGCACAGGTCGAGGCGCTCGCACAGTGGGTTCGTGAGGGTGCCGTCTGGCCCGGATCCACGGCCACCGTGGCAACCGAAACTGCCGAATCGAGTGCGATTACGGTTCCGAAGCCACCGAACAGCGGTGACTTGGCGGCAGCACTGCAGCTGTGGCTGCGAGCTGATGCTCTGCAACTGGCCGATGGCGAGAGCGTGTTTGTCTGGCCTGATCAGAGTGGGCACGGTCGCGATGTTTCAGCGACGAAGGGAGTGCGTGATGGCGGCGTCGGCGGGCCGGGAAATTTCGTGCGGCAGAGCAACCTGCATGGACGCCCGGCGGTGCGATTCTCGCAATGGACGGGGCTGGCGTCTTCGCCCGGGAATCCGGTGGACATTCGCGGGGACGCCGCGCTGACGATTTCCCTCGTGATGAACCTGTCTCGTTTCGACGGGCAGCCATCGCACTCGTCGATTTTCTGCGTGGGGAATCCGGCGCATTCCGGTGATCCTGGAAAACCGCTGGCGGCGCTCGTCGAAATCGATCAGACGCAGCAATTCTCGCTCGACTTCGCGGGGGGCTGGGGACACGATGCCGTGTTGGCGGCGGGTTCGTTCCAGCCGCGATTCGGCAAGCCGATCATTGCGACATTCGTCAAGACGCCGGGCCCCATCAAAGACACCACACGGTTCTACATCAACGGGAAGCTGGCCGGGCCAATGGCGGAACAGCCAGTGACCGGTCGCGATACAGTGCCTGACATCCAGCACCGCACAGATATCGGCGTCTTTCTGGGTAAGGCGCTGAGCTGGTGCGGCGCATTTCAGGGGGATATCGGCGAGGTGCTGGTTTACAACGCGGCGCTGGCCGACACCGACCGGCTGGGCGTGGAAGTGTACCTTGGTGAGAAGTTCGGTCTGTGGATCGATGAAGAGCGGACTGTCGCGAAGAAGGCGGAGTACACCGACACGGAAAAAAGCCATTGGGCGTACCAGCCGATTCCTGAGATCTCGCGGCCGAAAGTGAAGAACGAAGCCTGGGTACAGACGCCGATCGATCGCTTCACGCTCGCGGCGCTGGAAGCTCACTCACTGACTCCGGCACCGGAAGTCGACAAGCGGACATTCCTTCGCCGGGTAACATTCGATCTCACCGGCCTGCCACCGACTCCCGAGGAAGTCGATGCCTTTCTGGCGGATACATCGCCACAAGCCTGCGAGACCGTTGTCGATCGATTGCTCAGGTCGCCTTACTACGGTGAGCGGTGGGGCAGGCACTGGCTGGACCTGGTGCGGTATGCCGAATCGACCGCCAACGACGCCAACGCCGTGATGGGATACGCCTGGCGATATCGGAACTATGTCATCGACGCCTTCAACAACGACCTTCCCTACGACCAGTTCCTGATCGAGCAGCTCGCCGGGGATCTCCTGCCGCCAACGGAATCGGTCGCCGTCAATACGCGGCGGATGATCGCCACGGGCTACCTGATGGTTGGCCCGAAGGCGCTGGCCGAGACGGACAAGGAGCAGTCGCGGCTGGACATCGTTGACGATCAGATTGATGTGACCGGTCGGGCGATGCTCGGGCTCACACTGGCCTGTGCCCGCTGCCACGACCACAAGTTTGACGCAATTCGTGCCACCGATTACTACGCACTGGCGGGGATCTTCCGCAGCACGGAACCGTTCCAGAATGAAGTCCGCAATGCCACGATGTGGTGGGAGTTTCCGGTTCCACAGGAAGCGGGCGTCGAGCCGATCATGGTCATGGCCCCGAAGGAGACTCAACCGCGAAATCTCCGCGTGCACCTGCGCGGGAATCGCTTCACGCTGGGAAAAGTTGTGCGGCGCGGCCCTCTGGGGATTGTGGCTGCGGCCTCCGCCTCTTCCGAGAGCGATTCCACGCCCATCATCGATCCGCATCAGATGACCAGCGGACGGCTGGAACTGGCTCGCTGGATTGCCAGCCCCACGAATCCCCTGACCGCACGCGTGCTGGTCAATCGTGTCTGGCAGTTACACTTCGGACGCGGCATTGTCGGGACTCCCGACAACTTCGGTACGCGCGGCGAACTTCCCTCGGATCCCGCTCTGCTCGACTGGCTGACAACGCAGTTCCTCCGGAGCGGCTGGAGCGTTAAACAGTTGCATCGGCTGATCGTGTTGTCGCAGACGTATCGTCTGCAGAATGCGGAATCGTGGTCGAAGAATGAAAACGCCCCGATACCGGCGGCGCTGGCGGCTTATCAGATCCGCCGCCGCCGGTTGTCGGCCGAGGAACTCCGCGACGCGTTGCTGCAGACCAGCGGTCAACTTGATCTCGTACCAGGCCGTTCCGAGAGCGGCGATTTCCTGCTGTCGAAAGCCGAGGACATCAACGCGATCATCCGGCCCAACCGCGTGGGAGCTGATGACGAGTTCTACACGAACTTTCGCAAAAGATCGGTCTATCTGCCGATTGTCCGCAACATGCTGCCCGATGTCCTGGCCCTGTTTGACGCCGCCGATCCAAACGGCGTGACAGCGGTCCGCAACGAGACCACCGTGGCGTCGCAGGGGCTGTTCCTGCTGAACCATCCGTTCGTCCGCCAGCAGTCGCAGGCGTTCGCCGATCGCTTGTTGTCGGATGGCCAGGAGAGCGATGAGCAACGGATCGAACTGGCCCATCGTCTGGCCTTTGGCCGGTCGGCAACGCTGGTCGAGAAAGAAGACACGACCGCGTTCCTGAGGGCATTCCAAAATTCGCTCACTCTCGGCGACAAGTCCGAAGCGGAGCAGCGGTCCGCGGCCTGGCAGGCGTTCTGTCAGTCAATTCTGTGCAGCAACGAGTTCTTGTATGTCGAGTGAGTTCCCATGACTGCTTCAATCTCGAGACGTCACTGCCTGCAGCAATCGGCCTGCGGTTTCGGCGCACTGGCCTTCCAGGGGTTGCTGGCCGAAACATCGTTCGCCATGGCATCCGGGCCGCTCGCTCCCAGGCAGTCGCACTTTCCCGCCACTGCGAAGCGGGTCGTCTTCCTGTTTATGCACGGGGGCGTCTCGCACGTCGATTCCTTCGACCCGAAACCAAAACTGGCGGAGATGAACGGCCAGCCGCTGCCGTTCGCCAAACCGAAGTTCGAGTTTGGAGGGACCGGCAATCTGCTGGCATCGCCCTGGAAGTTCCGGAAGTACGGCGACAGCGGCATTGAAGTCAGCGACCTCTTTCCGCAGATCGGCAGTTGCATCGACGACATTGCAGTGATCCGCTCGATGAACGGAGCCGATTTCGTTTCGCACGGGCCAGCGCTGCTCAACATCAACACGGGCAGCGGTGTCTTTGCTCGACCGTGTCTGGGGGCGTGGACGCTCTACGGACTGGGAAGCGAGAACCAGAACCTGCCCGGCTTCCTGAGTTTGAGTCCCTCGCTCTACCACGGTGGAGCCCAGAACTACGGCTCGTCGTTCCTGCCAGCAACGTTTCAGGGAACGCGTCTGGGCGATGGCGGCACGCATTTCAGGGAGGCCCGCTTATCGAGCCTCGCTCCCGGTCAGGCGCCTGAACTGCAGCGGCTGCAACTCGACCTGCTCAAGCGTCGCAATGAACGGCATCTGGCCGGCATCGGCTCCGACTCGGCCCTCGAGGCACGCATCGACTCCTTCGAAATGGCGTTTCGGATGCAGGCGGAAGCCCCCGAGGTGATGGACATCGGTCGTGAGTCCGCCGCCACCCACGCGGCCTACGGCATCGGTGTCGAGCCGACTGACGAATTTGGTCGGCAGTGCCTGTTCGCCCGGCGTTGTCTGGAAGCAGGTGTCCGTTTCGTGCAGGTCAACTTCAGCTACCCTCGCAATTACTGGGACGCGCATGGCGATCTGCGGAACAACCACACTATGAACGCGGCCAAAGTTGATCTGCCGATTGCCGCATTGCTTAAAGACCTCAAAACCCGCGGCATGCTGGCCGACACGCTGGTTGTCTTCGCCACCGAGTTCGGCCGGACGCCTGCGGCCCAGGGGACCGACGGTCGCGACCATCATCCGCACGCCTTCAGTTGCTGGATGGCCGGTGGCGGAATTCGTGGTGGCACGGCCTGTGGTCAGACCGACGAGTTCGGTTACTACGTGGTCGAGAACAAAGTTACAATGCCCGACTTCCACGCGACGATCCTGCATACACTCGGCCTCGATCACGAAAAACTCACCTTCCGCTATGCCGGTCGCGATTACCGCCTGACCGATGTGCATGGGCATGTGGTGAAGGAGATTTTAACATGAGGGACGACCTATGAATTCAACATCCAGCCGTCGGGACTTTCTGCAACAGACAACACAATCATCCCTGATTCTGGGCGCTGCGGTCGCGCTGGGTGGCGTGCGGGCGTTCGGTGCTGACCAGCCAGCGAAGCTGCGACTCGGAATCATCGGCTGCGGCGGGATCATGACGCATCATGTGCAGGGTCTGGTGGGACGACGCGAGGCGGTATCGATCGCCTGGCTGTGCGATGTGGATCCGGCTCAGATCGACCGGATGGACAAACTGGTGACTCGCGACTTCCAGGCAGCGCCGCCGAAACGGACGGCTCGGTATGAAACGATCATCGAGGACAAGGACGTGGACGCGGTGATCATTGCCACGCCACATCACTGGCACGCGCCCATCGCGTTGGCGGCGATGGCGGCGGGCAAGGACTGTTACATCGAGAAACCGATCTCGCATGTTTTCAACGAAGGGCCGCTGATCATCGCTGCCGCGAAGAAGTTTGGCCGCGTCGTGCAGCAGGGCAGCCAGATGCGGAACAGCCCCGTGACTGCAAAAGCCGAACAACTGCTCAGGGACGGCATCATCGGCGAGGTCAGGGTCGCCCGTGCATGGACGGCCGAAACCCGGACCGTGGAACCACCGCTGCCCGATGGCGAGCCACCACAGGGTGTGGATTACGACCGCTGGCTGGGGCCGGCCCCGAAGCGACCATTCAACCCCCATCGCTGGCACCAGACCTGGCGGATGTTTCGTGACTACGGCAACGGCGAGATCGGTGATGACGGCATTCATGACATCGACATGGCAACGTGGGGACTGGGTGTCACCACCCTGCCGAAACAAATCACCGCCCGCGGCAGCCGAATGATGCTCGATGGCCACGTCAGCGAATACCCCGACAACCTGAACGTGACTTATGAATACCCCGATGGTCGCCTGCTGATCTATGAGAACTATCCCTTCACGGCCTACGGTCTGAACGGATTCGACAATGGCAACGTCTTTTACGGAACCGAAGGGTACATGATCTTCTCCCGTCGTGGTGCATTCAGCGTCTTTCTCGGGCCAAAGTCGACGCCAGGACCGACAGAGGGCAAGGATCTCCGCGGTCAGCGCGGCTACGCGGAGCACATGGCCGAGTTTTTGGAGGCCGTCCGCCAGCGTACGCCAACCAAAGCCTCAGCCGAAGTCGCACATCGCAGCTGCGCCCTCGTGCACCTCGGCGAAATCGCGTTCCGCACCCGCGGCCGACTCGACTTCGATCCCCGGGCCGAACGATTTATCGACTGCGACGAAGCCAATCAGATGCTCACAAAAGAATATCGCGCCCCGTATCTTTTGCCGGAGGTCTCATGATGCCTCGACAGTTGCCCTCGACCGCACACCCGCGTCGTTACAGTCTGTTCCTGATCGCGGTCCTACTCACCACCGTCATCGCTCAGGCGGATGATCCACCGACATCAATTCCTGTTCACAACCCGCAGCGATTGGCCGGTGCCGCAATCTCCTGCGAACGCATCGCCCTCGGTGAACCGGAAGATTACAAGCCATGCATTGCCAGACTGCCGAATGGAGAACTGTTGCTGACGGCATTTCATCAGTACCGTCGGGACAACAATCAGGTTATGGAACAGACACTGCTTTTGCGTTCAAAGGATGGCGGCAGAACCTGGTCGCAGGCCGAAAAACTGAACCTGCTCGGCCGCGAGCCTTACCTCACAGTCCTTCCGGACGGCACGATTTTTATCACCGGTCATCTGCTCGCCCAGGACGTGCGTAACGAATGGGGCTACACCTGCGGTTTTCTGCATCGCTCGATCGATGGCGGTCGATCATGGCAATCGATCCGCATCGAGTCCGAGTCGGTTCAGCCGAGGAAGTCCAACCATACGACGAGGAACGTGCTGCGGCTTGACGACGGTACACTGCTGATGGGTGTTGACTACGACGGCGGCGACGGACCGTGGCTGATGTGGCGGTCGAAAGACAACGGTGCGACGTGGGACAGGACCGCCACCTGCGAACCACGCGATTTCAAAAGTGTTTATGGCTTCTTCGGCGGCGAAACCTGGCTCTGGCAGTCGAGGTCCTCTCGGATCTGGGCGCTCGTCCGCGTCGACAGCAACGAATTGCCCATCAGCAACAAACCGATCGCGGCGCAAAACGACCAGGCCGATCACTTCATCCTCTTCTCGTCATCTGACGACGGCAGGACCTTCGACCGTATCCGTGACTTCGGCGACTACGGCGAAATGTACATGTCGCTCCTGAGGCTCCATGATCGACGCCTGCTGCTCACATTCACGGTCCGCGACCTGAATCCGCCGCTGGGGGTGCGCGCACTGCTCGGTACGGAGACGGAGGATGGTTTCCAGTTTGACTTTTCCAAAGACCGACTCATGCTCGATACCCGTACTCCCGTCGGCAAGTATCAGGGAGGTGGCTTCGGCCCCACCGTGCAGCTTGAAGATGGCACGCTTGTCACCTCGTATTCCTATCGTGGAGAGGATGACAAAACGCATCTGGAGGTCGTCCGCTGGAAGCCTCCGCAATGGTGACCAGGGCTCCCCGTCATTCGTTCCGGCTACACGAGATCCAAACTGATTCGATGTCGAAATTCAACCGTTAACGGAAGCTTTTCGGAGCGTTATCAATGAAGCATTCAGTGACGGTTCTCTGCGTCTGGCTCGCATCGCAGACGCTGTTCCCTCTGCGGCATGTTCCTGCAGACGAATTCTCTCCACAGCAACTTGAGCTTTTCGAAAAGCAGATTCGACCGTTGCTCATCGAACATTGTCTTGAATGCCACGGCCCGGAGAAGCAGGAAGGCGGTCTCAATCTGGCGACGCGCGAATCGCTCCTGAAGGGGGGCGACTCCGGGGCGGCATTGGTTACGGGCAAGCCGAAGGAGAGCCTGCTCGTCGAAGCGGTCGAATATCTGAGCGAACCGAAGATGCCGCCGAGCGGAAAGCTGCCGGCGGAGAAGATCGAGCAGTTGCGGCGCTGGGTCGAGTCGGGCGCCGCCTGGGCGAAGGACTCGCCGCTGAGTGACGGCACGACGACCACACGACGTTTTGAGGTCAGCGAGAAACAGGAGCGTTGGTGGGCGTTTCAACCAGTTCGCGATCAGGCACCACCTCCGGTCCAGGCAGCGAACTGGCCGCGCAATGACCTCGACCGCTTTGTTCTGGCAAAGCTGGAAGATACGGGCATGGCTCCGACGCCCGAGGCGGATCGCATCACCTGGTTGCGACGAGCGACGTTCGATCTCACCGGGCTTCCGCCCACGCCCGCGGACGTTGCCGCCTTTCTCGCCGATACATCAGATCGTGCGTTTGAATCCGTCATCGAGCGACTCCTCGACTCGCCCGCATACGGTCAACGATGGGCGCGGCATTGGCTCGATGTCGTGCGGTATGCCGACTATCACGACTTCAATCCAGGAGCACGCGTCGCCAGTTGCGAAATCACCGAGGCGTGGCGCTATCGCGACTGGGTGGTCGACGCCTTCAATCGCGATCTGCCCTTCGATGAATTCATTGTGCATCAGATCGCCGGCGATCAACTTCCCAGCCCGATCGGCGATGACATCTATCCGGAAGGCCTGATCGCAACGACGTTCCTTTCCAACGGCGTCTGGGATCGCGGAGATGCCGACAAGGAGAAGATCGTCAGTGACATGGTCGACGACAATATCGGAGTCATCGGCAAGGCATTTCTCGGCCTGACGCTCGACTGCGCCCGCTGCCACGATCACAAATTCGATCCGATCTCCACGGAGGATTATTACGGTCTGGCGGGAATGTTCTACAGCTCGCACATCCTGAAGGAACTCGGAGCCAAAGGGGGCGAATACAACGTCAATCGCGTTGCGTTGCTCGGACCGACCGCGCTGGCGAAGCGAGCGGAACAGGAGAAACGCCTCGCCGGGGTTGTGGCGACGCTCGCGGAACTGGACCGTCAACACCGGTATCTGGAACTAACCGCCGGGGGACGACTGCTCGTCCCAACTGCGTTCCAGAGCGAAGCAGGAGCGACGGGGAAGATCGCCGACGACGGCAGCATCACGGTCAGCGGCACACTGGCCCGCGATAAGTATGTTGTTGAGACAGTCGTTCCCGACGGGCTGAAAGCACACTACCTGCGATTGGAAGCGTTGCCCGACGCCGCATTTCCGGCCAGCGGGCCGGGGCGGGCGAGCGACGGCAACTTCGTGGTCAGCCGACTCTCAGCGTCGTTCGTCCCTCCCGACAGCCAGGCTGAGCCCGCTGCGATCACGTTCACCACGGCTCAGGCCGATTTCGAACAGGCGAACTTCCCCGCGAAGAGCGCGCTCGATGATGATCTGAAGGACGGCTGGGCCGTGTCGCCTCAGTTTGGAAAGGCTCACGTGGCGGTGTTTGAGGTCGGCCCGGAGATCGTGATTCCAGCTGGTTCCAGGTTGCGAGTCACGATCGAGCAGCAACACTCCGACCAGCACACTCTGGGGAAGTTCCGACTCGCGGTCGCGGAAGCGTTGTCGATGTCCCCGGCTGCGGACACACCGGAGCGCAAAGAGCTGGTCGCCACACGAGACACCTTGCAGAATGAACTGGCGATCCCGGTGCCGCTGGCGATGGCGGTCACCGATGGTGGCACGCCTGGTGGGCTCTTCCCCGGCATTCAGGACGTGCCGATTCACATTCGCGGGAGCTATGCGAAACTCGGTGCTGTCGTCCCGCGTCGACTTCCGAAATTCCTTGCGGGATCGGACCAGCAGCCCATCACTCAGGGAAGCGGACGTAAAGAGTTAGCCGCCTGGGTCGCTTCGCCAGGCAACACACTGACCGCGCGTGTCATCGTCAACCGCGTCTGGCACTGGCACTTTGGCGATGGGCTGGTTCGGACACCCAGTAACTTCGGCCTGCTGTCCGAGCCGCCGTCCCATCCCGAACTGCTCGATTGGCTCGCGTCGCGCTTCATCGAAGATGGCTGGTCGCTGAAGAATCTGCACCGTCGAATCATGCTTTCGGCCACTTACCGACAGAGCAGTCGTGCTTCCCGGGAACTCTTCGACAAGGATCCGGAGAATCGTCTGCTCGGTCGCTTCACGTCGCGACGCGTGGAAGCTGAAGCGATTCGTGACGCGATCCTCGCGGTGAACGGTCAACTCGACCAGACCGCTGGTGGTCCCGCCGGCGATGATTTCACCATCCGTCGCCGTTCGCTCTATGTCCAGACGGCGCGCTGGCAGCGCGACAGTTACGCCAATCTGTTCGACGCAGCCAATCCGGACTCGTCAACGGAAAAGCGCGGCACGAGCACGGTCGCTCCGCAAGCCTTGCTGATGATGAACCATCCCTGGATATACGACCAGGCTCGGCATTTCGCCGAACGGCTCGTGCGCGAAGTTCCTGAGGGGGACGCTACCCGCCTTGAACATGCCTATCAACTGTTATTCGGTCGAAAGCCAAAGGACGCGGAACTCACTGTGGCTCAGACCATCCTGCAGGGAGCGGACCCAGCCCTGGCGAACGCGGGCTGGGTGGATCTGGCTCACGTGCTGTTGTGCAGCAACGAGTTCATTTACATCGACTGAGCATCACCACTCGTAACGAGAACACTCATGCAGACGCATCACCTTACATCGCGCCGGCAGTGGCTCCAGCAATCGGGCTGTGGGTTCGGCATGCTCGCGCTGGCCGGACTGCTGAATGATGATTGCCGGGCGGACATGGCCGCGGATCGCAAAGCCAATCCGTTTTCGGTGCTGCCGCCGCATTTTCCACCGCGTGCCAAACGAGTCATCTTCCTGTACATGCCGGGTGGACCGTCTCATGTTGATTTGCTGGATCCCAAGCCGAGGCTCGAGGTCGACAACGGAAAACCGCTGCCGTTCGAGAAACCGAAACTGGAACGGACAAAGACGGGCAATCTGCTGGCGTCCCCCTGGAAGTTCGCCCGGCATGGAGAATCCGGGATCGAAGTCAGTGAGCTGTTACCGGGCTTAGCCTCGCGGATCGATGATGTCTGCGTGATCCGCTCGATGGTTGCCGACAACATCAACCACAGCGGCGCGGCTCTTCAGATGTGTACCGGCGAGCAGGCGTTCTCGCGGCCCAGCATGGGCTCGTGGCTGACCTACGGTCTTGGCACCGAGAATCAGAACCTGCCGGGTTTCGTCGTCGTCTGCCCGGCGCCCGTCTTCCAGGGAGCGCAGCTCTGGGCCTCCAGCTTCCTCCCAAGCGCCTATCAGGGAACGCTCGTCCGCGACATGAAAAATCCGATCGCCAATCTGGCCCCGTCAGGTGGCATCGATCGCCAGCGGGCCAGGCTCGACGCACTGAAAAAGCTCAATGAACTCCATCGCCAGGAGCGCGAACAGAACAATCAACTGGATGCCCGCATCTCGTCTTTCGAGCTGGCGTTCCAGATGCAAAGATCCGCCCCCGAGGCGTTCGATTTGTCAGCAGAGTCGGAAGTCACTCACAAGCTGTACGGCACGGACAAATCGGAATCAGAACTGTTCGGCCGCCAGTGTCTGCTCGCGCGGCGACTGGTCGAACGCGGTGTCCGCTTCGTGCAGCTCTTCGACGCCCCGTCCAACAACGTGTGGGATCACCACGGCGGCCTGCGAGAGAATCTGCCGGCACGTTGCCGGGCTGTCGATCAACCGATCACAGGATTGCTGACCGACTTGAAGTCCCGCGGCCTGCTCAACGATACGCTCGTCGTCTGGGGCGGTGAGTTTGGCCGGACGCCGACAGCCGAGGGAAACAACGGACGCGAACACCATCCATTCGGTTTCACGATGTGGGCGGCGGGCGGCGGCGTGCGCGGCGGCATGGTTCATGGAGCAACCGACGAATTCGGCTGGCACTCGGTGGAGAACAAGGTTCACGTCCACGACCTGCACGCCACGATCCTGCACCTCATGGGACTGGATCATGAACGCCTGACCTTCCGCTTCGGTGGCCGCGACTACCGCCTCACCGATGTGCATGGCCATGTGGTGAAGGAGATTCTGACGTGAGGAATCCAAACAATGACTGATCGCCGCAACTTCCTGAAACAAACCGCGACGCTCTCTGCGCTGGGAACCCTGCGGTACCCGGCTCAGGCTGACGAAGGGGCCACGAAGAACACTGCTGCGAACGTTGCCCCACCGCTTCCGCCGACCGATATCCGCTCGCTGACACAGCACTTCAACCAACCCGGTGGTGGAATCGAGCCGTGGATGTTCGTGCCGAAGAGCAACATCGCGGAGATCTCCACAGAGGAGCATCCCGGCGCCGTCACGGTCCGACAGGCCGGGAAGGCCGAGGACATCAAGGGGATCCTGCACAAGCCGATCGGCATCGGTGAATTCCCACTGCCGTGGGAGTTTCAGATGAGTCTGGTGCAGAACCCACTGGCGGTGCTGTTGGGTGTCGGCGACATCCGTCAGAACAACACGGCGATCGGTCTGAATGTCGCCCTGACCTTCTCCGATCCCGGCACCTGGCCAGCGGATCGGACGCAGCGGCCTCCGGACACGCATGACTTTCAACTGCTGGTGGTACACCTCGGTAACACCGGTGAGTTCGGTTCCGGGCTGCCGCAGTTCGCGCCCTATCGCACGCCGGAAACACATCTGGTCTGGGGCCGCGGCGACCTGGCTCCGACGCTCAACGGAGACTGGAAGATTCCGTATTTCTTCCAGGGTTCGATGCCGGATGCAGGCCCGGCCAGTCCGCAGGTTTTCTTCCGCTTTTATCTTAGCGGTCCCGGCGGTTTCACGGTCGGCATCAAGTTCAATGACTGGAACGAGTTTTACCTGCGTTCAACCGATTGCTCGCACTTCGGCCAGATCACGGGAGTGTGGGAGATTGGTCCGGTCTTTTCCTGCGACCGGTGGATTCCGGATGTGTTGTGCAAAGAGCTCCAGGTTCTGCGTCCGGAGATCAGGAATCCGCCGGAACCAATCGCTCCCAACCCGATCCACGAGTTCACGGTCGACTATTGCGCGTTCCTGCCGTGCGCTCCGACGGCGCCGTTCGAATCGTTTTCCGACGAGTTTGACGTGCCTGGATTCCTGAGTTGGCGCGGTTTTCAGCTGCCATTCCAGGCGGAGACATGGAGTCACCCAGATCATCTCACCATTACGCTGCTTGGCGCCAGTCAGGGCACCTGGTTCTTTCCCATGACGCTGACGGAGATCGACCTCAATGCCTATCCGCCGCCGTGGGAATGGGAAGTCTGTTTCATGCCTCCCGCTCAACCTGCACCGTGGAACCTGTACTTCAACCACCGCTTGATCAATCCGCAGGGTCAGTGGAAGACCTATTGGAAGCCGGGCGTGATGTACGATCCCCGCACGAAGCGGGCTCACTTCACGAATGACCCGTTCGGTCCCTCGTCGTTTGATTCGCAGATGGAGGACTATTTCCGCCGAAACGGGCAGGATCCGGCGAAACTGAAGCCGTGGGTCAGGGTGAACATGGTTTTCGATCCCGAACCGCCCCAGGAAGTGATGCAGGCGCGTCCGCTGCGCATGCTCTACCAGATGCTGGATAAAAGCCATTTGCGAATGGGATTTCGTGGCAGCGCCGATGGCCCCTGGCATCTCTCGAAGGTGCTGGACGTTACCGAGATCATGGGTGGCGAGATCGGCAGGCTCGGGGAGACGTGCCTCGGGATCGTCAACGGCCGGCACTTCAGCCTGCCGGGCGGCACGCCGATGTACGCGCAGTACCAGTTCGATTATATCCGCTTTCGCCACCGTCTGACGGTGGGAGATTAACACGAAGTGCAGAGAAATGCATCAGCGAACCAATTCAGGGAACACCATGAAACCGACCCTGCCATACATCGTGCTTGTTTTGTTGACAGCAAGTTCCGTCGTTTGTGCCGCTGATCCGCCGCAATGGGAGATGACCGGCTCGATCAGGTACGAAGGGCTCGACATCTCGCTTTCCAGGCCCCGGCTGGTCGCGCGCAGCTCGGGCTACCTTTGGTTTCCCACGATGACCCGGCTCTCAGGCGGCGAACTGTTCGCGAACTTCTCCACCAACCGCGATGAAGTCGTCGCGGACCGGACGTCGTCGGTCAGTTGGTCCGACGATAATGGACTGACGTGGAGCACGCCCGGTTCGATTGACGCCAAAGGAGATTTGTACGCCGAAACGATGCTCCGCCTGAAGAACGGTGACGGCTTGCTCCTGCCGTTCAATCTCTATCCTGACAACGGCAGGATGCGGGGCTGGTACCAGACGGTCTCCGGGAAGCGAGGAGAGCGCAAGGTGGAGTTCTTCGACAAAGCATTGACGGCTTCCGGCTGGCCGCGGCCGGATCGCAGCTTCAACGAGAAACTGGGGCTCTCCGGATTCGGCTTCAACGGCCAGTGTGTCCCCGCGAAGACCGGCGAGTACCTTGCGACAATGTATGGCTATTTCAAGGGCGACCAGCGATACAGCCTTGTGCTGGTGGAGTCGACCGACGGCATCGACTGGAAATTCCGCTCGCTGATCGCCGGGGCCGACTGCAAGCTCGCCGGCGGCGAAGGCCCCTGCGAGTCGGTCACAGTGCGACTGAAGGATGGCCGACTGATGAATGTTTTTCGACTCGCATCCAATGTGCCCTATGGCCAAACCTTCAGCTACGATGACGGCATGACCTGGTCCGAACCGGTTGCGATGAAGGACGCGCACTCCGTACAGCCGAGCCTTGCCGTGATGAATGACGGTGGTCTGGTGCTGACCGGCGGCCGTCCTGGCATCTTCGCCTGGATCAATCGCGATGGCACAGGCCAGGACTGGCTACAGGTGGATCTGCAGAACCATCACAATACACAGCATCCCGACGAACCGATTAATACGACCCCCGAAATTACCTCCGGCCGGACTACGTCTTACACGGAAGTCGAACCACTGGACGATCACTCGGTCATCGTGATCTACGACCGCATCCCCAACGGCTGGAACGCGATCCCTGAAGGTTCAAAAGACACCAACAGCATCTGGGTGGTTAAGGTCTCCTGGAAACAACCGTGACCAGTCGATCGGGAATTGGAATTCATCCACGTCTGGAAGTGAATAAATGAAAAATAATCAAAGCGTTATGATATCTCATTTGACTATGCACCGAGTCTGCGCAGTGGCCCTGGTGGCCCTTGTGTTAAGTGGTCGTGCGGGCCTGGCTGTGGCGGATGAACCTGACCATCTGTCCGTTGACGTCGTAGCTGAGCCCGCAATTCGGGAACTAAGCCCCGAATTCTGCTGGTTCCACCCTCCCGCGGCGGCGATTCAGGAACTGGCATGGGGAAGACCTTCCGGGAACACCACGGCGAACGAATCATGGGGCACCGATGCAAAGTTGATCTCGCGGCTGGTCGATCCTGATGCTGGCAAACGACCTCATCCCAAAGGTGCCGACCGGACGGTGCGGGTCGGCCACGTTACGTGGTCAAAGCCCAGCCTGCTCGCCATGACCTCAAGCGGGGGAATACCGCAGCCTGTCGTGAACGCTCCGAGGGCTCGCAGCGCGGGCGTTAAAACGATCGTAACCGTCAGCGAGAGTACTCCGGAGCTGCCTCGCAAAAGTGAAGGCGATGTTATCGAATTGAACGACGGGCGTCTGTTGCTGGTATCGATGGAATTCGGTGGAGATGGCAGCGACTTCGCCGCCACACGATTTGTGTCGCATGAATCGTCCGACGGCGGCCACTCCTGGGGACGGCATCGAGTGATCACGGAAACGCTGAAGGGCGACTTGAATGTCTATTCGCCCAATCTGATTCATGCAAAGGACGGAGGAATTCTCCTGCTGTTCATGCGACAGCACCGACCTGGTCTGCTGACCAACCACGTCTGGAAGTCCACAGACGAGGGAAAGACGTTTTCCCCGTACGCGGAATTCGTCCCTAAGCGTGACTTCGCCCTGTGCAATGCCACGGTGAAGCGACTGGCATCCGGGCGGCTGCTCCTGCCAGCGAATCCACCTGCTCCTGGAAAGCCGGCAGAAACCGGGCCTTATGCGGCGACCATGCTTTACAGCGACGACGATGGACTGACGTGGCAGGCATCAGAATCGCGCGTCGAGTTGCCCATGCGGGGCGCGATGGAACCCCATGTTGAACAAACGGCCGACGGCCGCATTCTGATGGTGATGCGAAACCAACTTGGGAAACTCTATTTCTCGGAATCCAAAGACGACGGCGCCACCTGGGGCGCTGCCCATGCCAGCCCTCTGACCGCGCCCGAATCGTGTCCCGAGCTCACTCGAATTCCCGGCGCGAGCGACCTGCTGATGATCTGGAACAACTCATACGATCCAAAGTTCCGGTCACATTTTGGCAAACGCAGCCCGTTGACCGCTGCCGTTTCCAAAGACCATGGAAAAACCTGGCAGCAGGTGCGCGACATCGAAACTGATCCGACACGAGCGTTTTCGAACCCGGGGTGCCGCTTCACCCGCGACGGCCGCGCGATCATCAACTACTGGACCTGCGAATATCTCCCGAACTGGGCAATGCAGGACGTGATTGATCTTCGAGTCGCAGTGATCGACAAGTCGTGGTTTTACGATGAACCCGCCGATGCAGCAGCAAAGGATTGAAAATGACATGTTCCGGATGAAAATGAATTCTTCTGGATACTGCTGCGGCAAGTGATCACTCGCTGCGGAAAGATCCTTTTGCGATGATACCCTTCCAGAGAGTGAGGCAACGAGTTGAGGAGATCGCGAATGAGAGAGCGCGTAATGTCCGCTGAGCGAAATGCGATTCAAGCCTGCCCGCAGACAGTGCTGCGCCGAACCTGGCTCCGCTTCGTCTGCTTTCTTCCCCTCCTCCTGCTCCACCTCTCCCTGAGAGCGGACGAGCAGGTCGACTACGTCAATCAGATCAAGCCGTTGCTGCGGGAGCGCTGCTATGCATGCCATGGCGCGCTCAGGCAGGAAGGCGGGCTGCGGCTGGATACAGCAGAGCTGGCGATCAGGGGCGGGGAATCCGGAGCAGCGCTCACGCCCAACAATGCGGCAGAAAGTTTGTTGCTGAAACGCGTCACCGCGCAAGAGGAATCCGACCGCATGCCGCCTCCCATGGAAGGCGAAGCGCTCACGACTGAGCAGGTGGCACTATTGCATCGCTGGATTGCCTCGGGGGGCAAGGGGCTGGCCGACGAGCAACCCGAGGCCGATCCGACCAAACATTGGGCCTTTCAACCGATCACTCCGCCCGGGGTGCCCGAGACGAAATCGACCTGGGTTCGCAATCCGATCGACGCGTTCCTGCATCAACGACATCAGCAGCGGATCAAGCCGCAGCCGGAGGCTCCGCGAATCGTTCTGCTGCGGCGACTGCACCTCGACCTGATCGGAATTCCGCCGACGCTTGAAGAGATCGCGGCATGCGAAGCCGATGAGTCGCCGGAATGGTACGAACGCACCGTGGCACGATTGCTCGACGATCCTCGGCACGGTGAACGCTGGGCACGGCACTGGATGGACGTTTGGCGTTACAGCGACTGGTGGGGACTGGGTGATCAGCTTCGAAACAGTCAAAAACATATCTGGCACTGGCGCGACTGGATCGTTGAGTCGCTGAACAGTGACACGCCGTACGACGAGATGGTCCGGCTGATGCTCGCCGCCGATGAGTTGCATCCCAACGACCTGAGCAAGCTGCGTGCGACCGGCTACCTTGCCCGAAACTATTGGTTGTTTAATCGTCCGCAGTGGATGGAAGAAACGGTTGAACATGTCAGCAAGGGATTCCTTGGGCTGACGATCAATTGTGCTCGATGTCACGACCACAAGTACGACCCGCTGGAACAGACGGATTATTATCGGTTGCGAGCGTTCTTTGAACCGTATCACGTACGACAGGATGTCATCCCTGAAGTCGCCGACCTGACTCGCGATGGCATCCCGCGTGCATTCGATGGACTGCTGGAGGAGCCAACGTATCTGTATATTCGCGGCGACGAACGGAATCCCGACAGGACCAATGTCATCACTCCGGGCATTCCTGCCATCTTTGACTTCAGCGAACTGAAGGTAGAACCAGTTTCACTGCCGATCGAAGCCTGGCAGCCGGAGCGGAGACCCTGGGTGCTCGATGCGTACATCTCGAACGCGGAGAAGCGAGTACAAGCCGCTGAGTCCGACCTGAAGAAATCACAGGATAAAGTGCTGGCGATGATTCAGCGCGTAGAGAACACCCGGAGAGAGAAGGCGGACAGAGAGAAGGCAACGTCCGGCCACAACAATCCCGATGGCACGCCGATCATTGCGGAGACGTTCAAGACCCTCGACTCGAAGCTCTGGAAACTGTTTGGCGGCGAGTGGGTCCACGAACCGGGACGTCTCGAGCAGAAGAAAGATGGCGGGACACGTTCGGCGCTGCGTCTGCTGAATAAATCACCCCGAGACTTTGATGCCACTGTGCGTTTCACCATTCTCGGCGGCAGCCAGTGGCGAAGCGTGGGACTGTCGTTTGATGTCTGTCAGGATGATCCGACTGAGCCAGCGGTCGCGTCCGACAGCGAGCAGAATGTCTACGTGAGCGCGTTCTCCGGCGGCCCAAAGATCCAGGCTGCGTTTCATCGAGGTGGCGAGTGGCAGTACCCGACCGGCACTGCGGTCAGGGCTATGCCGATCCAATTGAATCAGGAATACACGTTACGCGTGCAGGTCCGAGGCTCCCTCGTGAACGGCTCTCTGAACGGTCAGCCGCAAGTTGCCTGGGAGTCGACACTCGCTCGACGCGAAGGCGCACTACAAGTGATCACTTTCGACGCCGTTGCGTTGATCCACGAAGTCACCATCAGCGCGCTCGACCCGGCAATCACGCTCCAGAAGCCCGGCTTTTCACCGGCGGATCCGCCGCTCACGCCTGAAATGGCTGAAAAGGCCGTCGCCGACGCTCGCGGAGAACAGACGATCGCCGAAGCCGGTTTGGAAATCGCTCGCGTCGAGCTGGCAAGTGTCGAACGCCGCGCAGATGCCCAGCGGGCGGAATGGACCGCGGAAGAGCCGACTCGTCAGGAGAAAATCGCCGCTGCAGTTCGCGCCGGTCGACTGGTCACCGTGGCCCACGCACGTCAAAAGGTCGCTTCTGCCGAACTCGCTTTGCTGCGCGCCACAGTCGATCAGAGACAAGCCGCCGAAAAGACGCTTACGGACGCTCGCGACGCTCTGGAGAAAGCCGTTCAGGCATCAGCAGCCGAGATCCAGCCCACGGATTCTTACGCGAAGTTCAGCGGTGCGATGTGGACGCCAACGCGATTCTTCAACTCGGGTAAAGACGATCCGGAAGTCAAGTTTCATCCGCAGAGCACCGGTCGTCGCACGGCCCTGGCGAACTGGATCACTGACCGCCGTAACCCACTCACCGCCCGCGTGGCGGTCAATCACATCTGGACCCGTCACATGGGCCAGCCGCTGGTGCCAACTATGTTCGATTTCGGTCGGAAGGGAACGCCGCCGACCCATCCCGAGTTGCTCGATTGGCTGGCGAACGAACTGATCAACAGTGGTTGGAGTATGAAGCACGTACATCGGTTGATTGTGAGTTCGGCGGCGTACCGAATGAGTTCATCACTGGCCGCCAATCAGTTCGCGTCGGAGCAGGATACAGAGAACCTCCTCTGGTGGCGTCGCGTGCCGATTCGCATGGAGTCACAACTGGTCCGCGACTCGCTGCTGGCCATGGCCGGAACGCTTGATCCGATGCGCGGCGGTCCTTCAGTTCCATCGGCAGAACAGGAAATGTCGACACGACGCAGCCTGTACTTCTTCCATTCGAACAATGAACGCAACTTGTTCCTCACGACCTTCGATGAAGCGCTTGTCAAGGACTGTTACCGCCGCGAGCAGAGTATCGTCCCGCAACAGGCTCTGGCTCTTTCCAACAGCCGACTGGCTCTCGATGCTGCGGAAAAAATTTCCCTGCGGCTCTCCGGGAATCAGCCGGACGATGTGGCGTTCGTTCGCAACGCGTTTCGATTGATCACAGGGATCAATCCCAACCAGGACGAGGTTGCAGCGAGTGCCGCAGCTTTGGAAGCGTGGAAGAAACTGCCGGACGGCAATGACCAGACAGCCCGGTCGAATCTCGTGTGGACACTGATCAATCACAACGACTTCGTAACTCTGCGATAAAAAGTCGTCGTGGCGAAGCCGCATTTGTCAGCTCTGCATCACCCCGACGAAAGGGATTATTCTTATGACTCTGCCTGCCTCATCGTCACCTCATCTGCCCTCTTCAAGTTCTCGGCGGACGTTCCTCGCCGATCTCGGCATGGGGTTCACCGGCCTTGCTCTTTCGGCCATGCTGCATCAAGAGGGCTACGGAAGTGATGGCCACTGGACTCCACCAACAGGCCAGCCGCACTTTACACCCAAAGCAAAGAGCGTGATCTGGTTGTTCATGAATGGCGGCGTCAGTCACATGGAGAGCTTTGATCCAAAGCCGATGCTCACCAAATACGCTGGAAAGACGATTGCGGAAACGCCGTTCGCTGATGCTCAGGATCCTGAGAAACTGGCGCTCGAGCGACTGGTGGTTCCCGATGGAAATGGCAATCAGCGAAACCTGCTCTATCCACTGCAAGTGGGGTTTCAAAAACACGGCCAAAGCGGCATCGAGATCAGCGACTGGTTTCCGCATGTGGCCAGACAGGTCGACAAACTGGCGATCGTCCGCTCGATGTGGACGACTGACAGCAACCACGGAGCCCAGACACAGTTCCATTCGGGCCGACATCAGAACGACGGCGATTTCCCGAATCTCGGGGCGTGGGTGCATTATGGGCTCGGTTCGCTGAACGACAATCTGCCGCAGTACATCTCCATCGGCAATCGGGAGTACTGGAACAAGCGCGACGGTCACTACCTGGGGCCGGCACACGATGCTGTTCCGCTGCGTGTCGATCCGAGCAATCCGCTTGACTTCAGCCGCCCTGCGCGACCGTTCTCTGCCGAATCGCAGGCGATCGGGAAAGACTTGATTGGTCGCCTCAATGAACTGCGCGGCGTCGAGTATCCCAACGACCCGGCGATGGCAGCCCGCATCGCCTCATACGAACTTGCCTTCCGCATGCAGCAGTCGATCCCGGATGCGGTCGACTTTTCGCAGGAGACCGCTGAAACCCAGGCTCTCTACGGTATTAACCAACCGCACTGCCGCGACTTCGGCATGCAATTGCTCGCAGCTCGGCGACTGGTGGAACGCGGCGTCCGTTTTATTCAGATCCAGCATGGTGCGGGTGGCGCCGGAGCCTGGGACGCACATGGCGGCCTGAAAGCGAATCATACGAACAACGCGCTGGCCGTCGACCAGCCGATCGGCGGCTTGCTGGAAGACCTCAATCGCACCGGCCTGCTTGATGAGACGCTCGTGGTCTTCGCCAGCGAGTTTGGTCGCACGCCCGGTTCTCAGGGTTCGGACGGACGCGATCATCACATCTTCGGCTTTTCGGTCTGGATGGCTGGCGGCGGCCTGAAACGGGGCATCGTCCACGGTTCTACCGACGAGATCGGCTTTCACGCTGTGGAGAATCGCCACTACGTCACCGACATCCACGCCACGATCCTGAAGCAACTCGGCCTCGATTCGCGGCGCATGGAAATCCCCGGCCGCAAACGCCTCGACATCGATCATGGCCAACCAATCGATGAAGTCATCGCGTGAGTCAGGCTGCAGTGGAATTCGCCATAATTCCCCGGACATCAGGAGATCCGGCGAATTCCAACACGTGCTTTTTCCAGCTCCCGCGAGGAATTGAACGGTAATGGCAGGGACAAAATCAATACCAGTTGTATTGCACTTCCAAACACCACAATTTGCAGGATCGCTGGGCCGATGCACAGATCTTTGTGAAAGGTGTCATCCGGGCACTCGACTTCGGCCCGGTCAACGAGGCGAAGGCCCGCGAACTGGTTCAAAAGGGAATTCGTCGAGCCCGCGAACGCAGGGAGCCAACGGCCGAGACCACAGCCGGCGCGGATTCTCTCTGTGGCTGGCGGGAGGTGGTGTGAAGTCGGGCTCTGCTCACGGCAACACCGATGACTTCGGCTGCGAGTCGATCGAGAAGGTCGTAACGATGCACGATCTTTACGCCACAATGCTCCACTGCCTGGGCCTCGACCACCAGCGCCTGACCTTCGAACACAACGGCCGAAGCGAAACACGCACCGAGCCTGACCTGACGCATGCAACGGGAAGAAACAACCTTATTCAGAAAAACGACATTTCAGTATGAACAAACTCCTTTCTTCTGTCGCACTGTTCGTCTTGTGTCAGATGCTCGGATTCTGCTCAGCGGATGAACCAACGAAGACATCAGGCGTTCGTATTTCAGATCCTCACGCAATTGTCTCACGGTCAGATCTCGTCTATGACATGCCGGCGGAGAGTCCTGATGCAGGACAGCCGATCGGAAACGGACGCATGGGGACGATGGTTTGGACATCACCCAATGCCATTCACCTGCAGATCAACCGCGCTGATGTTTTTGCGGTCAACCGCGAGCATCAAGGGCAGAGAGGCGGCGCCACGGATTACTGCGGAGGGATCGCCCACGTGACGATCGATGTCGGCGGCCAGCCCTTTGCTGCCGGCGAAAAAAAATTTCTGCAGACACTTTCGCTGGAGAAGGCGGAATGTTTCATCGAAGGGGCTGATTTTCTGGTACGTACGTTCGTCTCCGCAGCCGCCGATGTGCTGGTCATGGAACTTGACGATCAGCGCCCCATGCCTGAACCGATCAAGGTGGCCGTCTCGATGTTGCGAGCACCGGAAGTAATCACCGGAGAACACCGTGCAACAACACGCTTTGTCGACGATCCGAAACGGATTGCCTTGATGCAGCAGTTTCGCGAACGCGATTACCAAAACGCATCTGCGCTCTGCGTCGGTATGGACACAGGCGATCCGGCGGCAATCGAACAAACGTCGGACATGATGCGGACCATGGTCTTACCTGCAGCGCAGGGAAAACGCATCGTCCTGATCACGAGCGCCGCATCCTGGGATGCCGATGATGCCCCAATACTGGAAGCGAGAAAGGTATATGAACAGGCAGTTTCGCGTTCGGTGGATGACTTGCGCGCCACTCATCAGCAGTGGTGGCGAGGATTCTGGTGCCGAACCTTCGTCGACTTGTCGAGCGACGACGGCCAGGCGCAGCGGGCTCAGCGCTGGCGCGACCTGCATCTGTACCACATGGCCAGTTCGTCGCGCGGAGAACTGCCCCCCAAATGGAACGGTTCGCTGTTCGTTACGACCGGAGACAAACGCGATTGGGGTTCGCAGTACTGGGTCTGGACGACCGAGATGCTCTATTTCCCCCTGCTCGCCGCCGACGCGATCGATCTGACCGATCCCTTTTTCAACATGTATGCGCGGCAACTTCCCAATTGCGAAATCGCGGCGCGGCAACGCTGGGGCATCGCGGGTGCCTACTTTCCGGAGACAACTGCATTCGATGGCCCCAGGGTGCTTCCCGATGATGTCGCGATCGAGTTGCAGGATGTCTTCCTCGGCCGGAAACCGCTCGCCGAAATGCCACCGCGAGCGAGGGAACTATGCCGATTCGATTGTCATCTCAACGTCGTCACCCAACCACCCGTTAATAGCCGGATGAGCTGGATCAGTCACGTTGCTTCTTCCGGGAGCGAACTGGCGATTCATGCGTGGTGGCGATACCGGCACACGGGCGATCGCGAGTGGCTGCGGAGCCATGCGTATCCGCTGCTGCGCGGCACCGTCGAGTTCTATCGCCACCTGGTCAGGAAGGAAGAGGACGGGCTGTACCATCTCAGCGGCACGCATGCACACGAGGACTTCTGGGGTGTCAGGGACAGCATCATGGATCTGGCTGCGATTCGTGGTACCGCGCCCCTGGCGATTCGCGCCTCGGAAATTCTGGACGTGGATGCTGAGTTACGCGACCAGTGGAAAGAACTGCTGCAGAACCTCGCTCCGTATCCCATGGGAAGCAATCCACAGGCCAAAGCGCTGACCGGTGGTGCGCTGGCAGACGACGTCTGGGCTGCGGGATATCTCGGAGAAGTGGATGGGCAGCACAATCCAGAAGACGTTTGGCTCACGCCGGTCTTCCCATTCGAAGACTGGACGCTGGAAACCCGTGACCCGGCGGCGGATCGCATCGTGCAGAGGTTGCTGGACGTCGCGCCTCGACATAAATCGGTGCTCAACGGGGCCGGAACGAACACCGCGATCCGGTCACCGATCGCGGCGGCTCGTGCGGGGCGTCGGGAAGAGCTCCCGAGAATCCTGGATCGTTACGCGGCGGCCTTTTCCCCGTTGCCCAATGGTATGAGCTTGTTTGAGGGACCGACTGCGGCTTCCATCGAGCATCTCGGTCTGCTCACCACGACGCTGCAGGACGCACTGCTGCAATGTGTATCCCCCCGACCTGGCGAACCGGAAGTGATCCGCGTCTTTCCTGCGTGGCCGACAAACTGGAATGCATCTTTCCGATTGCTTGCACGCGGCGGATTCCTGGTATCGAGCAGGATCGAAACAGGGGCTGTGCACTTCGTCGAAATCGAATCTCGTCTCGGTGGTGAGTGTCGCCTGCGGAAACAGAGGGACCGTTCCTGCATCGTTCAGGAGGTTGGTGGCCCATCGCAGGTACTCGAAAATGACTTGTTGTGCTTTCCGACGAACCGCGGTGCCACGTATCGCATCAGCCCTGCGGGATAGTTATGTCTCACTTTCCAACCGATGGATTCAGAAACCCAACCGCGCGGTTTGGTGGTTCGGGAATACCTTGCATGAGTTTTCCGGGCAAATGTCACCGAAAGGAACCCACATGGACCGAAGACAATCCAGCAAATTCCTGCCGGGGCTGGCTCTGATCATCTCCTGCCTCAACCTCTGTAGTCAGGCATTGTCGCAGGAAATCGTCATCGACTCCGGCCCGCTGCCACTGGTCGGCTACACCGAGCACCGGACGAATCTGCCTGGCGGGAGACACGCCAATGTCAGCACAAGTCGGGCGATGATCGTGAAGGCGGACGGTGCTGAGCGACGGTCAGTGGGCAGTGACCTTGCGAACGAGGCCGGAGCGTGGACACAGTTCGCGGGCTGGTCTCCCGACGGCAGAACCGCCGTCGTCCTGCGGGGCTGGGAGAGTGTCGAGAACGCTCAGTGGGAAGAAGAGCACAAGACGTTTCGCTTCACACCCGAGGGCTGGCTGGTCGATTCATATCTCGTCGATGTGGCGACCGGGAAAGCGGACAACGTCACCGCAATCGAGCGAGTCAGCTTCTACAACACGGGACTGTTCTTCTGGCCGAACGATCCAACGAAGCTCGGCTTCACGGCTTTGATTGGCGGTGCGTCAAAACCGTTTCGTATGGATCACGATGGCCGAAACAAGACGGATCTGACGAAGAATTCGAGCGGCTTCGCCTATGGCTTCAGCAGCTCGCCGGACGGTTCGCGCATCTCGTACCATGAAAACTATCAGGTCTACCTGGCCGATGCAGACGGGGCGAATCGCATCCATGTACAGACCGGCCACCCGTTCGTCTTCGTCCCTTCCTGGTCACCGGATGGGAAGTGGCTGCTGTTCGTTTCGGGCGAGCACTATAACTGCCATCCACACATTGTGAAGGCTGATGGAACCGGCCTGAAGAAGCTCGCGGATCGAGGTGGCTATCGAGGTGTGACCGAATTCCTGGACGTCCCCGACTATCATGGTGGCAGCAGCGATGTGCCGGTCTGGTCGGCCGATGGTCAATCGGTCTTTTACACCGCGAAGGTTGGAAACAACGTCGAACTGTTTCGAGTCACGCTCGATGGCCACTCGGAGCGGCTGACGGAATCCGCCGACGGCACGTCGCATTATCACCCAAAGCCTTCCCCCGACGGCAAATGTCTCGTCTACGGATCAAAACGCGGTGGTGTGCGAAATCTGTTTGTGATGCGGCTGTCGGATCGAAAAGAACACGCCCTGACCGACCTCCCCGCTGGCCACGCCGCGATGCACGCGTGGTGGCAACCTGCAATCCGCATGCACCAGCGCTGAAGAACCTGACTGCTGACGAGTATTTAGCTGCTGCAAAGCAACTGCTGTGGAGAACATCTGCACGATGCGCGATCTACACGCCACCATCCTGCATCTTTGCGGGCTGGACCACAAACGACTGACCCGCCGCTGCGCTGGCCGTGTTACTCCGACATCCTGGCATGACCGGCCTCCAGTGGTGAACGTGCTCAGTCGCCGCCAGGCCGCTGCGAAACAGAACAGATCGGGGTGTAATATGGAATTTTCAATCATCAGGGATGATGGTAACTCAGCGTGATCTCCGTGTTTGATTCGACAGTTTAACCTTTGCTTTCCATATCCTTCGGATCTATTCTTCGGATAGACATCATCAGAACACCCATTGTGTATCGGGGATTCGCAAATGCCTCGTTTGCAGGTTCAGGCTGTTCATCCGCAAGTGACGCGCAGGGTTTCGATTCAGGCGGGAGCAGTTGGGCTGCTGGGCCTGGGGATGAATCATGTCTCCGGGTTGCAGGCACTGGCGGCTGAAGACGGACAACAACCGGCGCGTCGGCCGAGATCAGTGATCTACATTTTCCTGTCAGGCGGTCTGGCTCAACAGGACAGTTTCGACCCCAAACCGCACGCTCCCGACACCATTCGCGGAGAGTTCACTCCGATCGCGACTCAGACCGCAGGAGTACAAATCTGTGAACATCTTCCCATGCTGGCGAGCTGCAGCGATCAGTGGGCACTCGTGCGATCGTTGACCCATCCCTACAACGAGCATTCCATCGGCCATCATGTGATGCTCACCGGCCGCACGCCAACGCCCATCGGCTTCAATGCCAGTCAGCCGACCGCGTACGACTATCCTTCCATGGCTTCGATTGTCAATCGAGTCGCATCGCCACGAAACAATTTGCCTCCTGCCGCTGTACTTCCCGAAAAGCTGATCCATGTCACGGGGAGAACAATTCCAGGTCAGTTTGCCGGAGAAATGGGTGACAGCTTCGATCCATGGTTGATTGAGGCCAGCCAGTATCGTGATACGAACTATACTCACGGGGCTTTCCCGGAATACGGCTTCCAGCGCCAGCGCGGAAGGACAACACCCGACAACTATCGCTACGAAGCACCACGATTGGAACTGGCTCAGGGGGTTCTGAGAAATCAGTTCGATGCACGTCGATCGTTGCTGGCGTCACTGGAATCGCAACGACGAATGCTTGACCAGACCGCGTCCGAAAGAGAGTTTGACCGGCATCGGCAAACTGCGGTTTCGATGCTCCTGGAAGGGCGAGTTCACGAGGCACTCGATATTCATAGCGCCGCGGATCGTTTACAGGACCGCTACGGACGCAACTCGTTCGGCTGGTCGCTGCTCATGGCGCGGCAACTCGTCGAAGCCGGAGTCAGTCTGGTGCAGGTCAATCTCGGGAATGACGAGTCGTGGGATACGCATGAGGCTGCCTTCCGGGTACTGAAAGACTTCCTGTTGCCGCCGACCGACCGAGCTGTCTCCGCACTCATCGAAGACCTCTCGGAGCGGGGAATGCTCGACGACGTGCTGATTGTGATGGCCGGTGAGTTTGGTCGCACTCCGAGGGTTTTCACGTTTCCCGGAGCAGAGACAAAGCTGCCCGGCCGCGATCACTGGGGGGCGGTGCAAACCGTGTTTTTCGCGGGCGGTGGCGTTCGAGGCGGGACAGTCATTGGTGAATCCGATGCGATCGGCGGTTATCCAAAGTCCGATCCACAGACGCCCGAGAACATGGCCGCCACGATCTACGAAGCGCTGGGGCTGCCGCGGACGCTGGTCTGGAAAGATCGGCTGGACCGGCCTCATGCGGTCTATCACGGCGATCCCATTTCGGGGCTGACGTAAGCCAGGCCAAGGGAGAAACGCTTCCATGCCGGACATCCATGAAAAGAGTCTCGCACCCAATCGCGACCATCGCACCCGCCGGCATTTCCTGAAGCCTGGCGGATTGACGCTCGGGCGCCTGCCACTCGAACAACTCCGCGCGGAACAGACCGCGGTCGTGTCGAAGTCCGCGATTCGCTCGTGCATTTTCATCTTCTATTACGGCGGACCGAGCCATCTCGACACGTACGACA
>CAZLOQ010000036.1:40512-41093 GCA_964561125.1 uncultured Chitinophaga sp.
GGGTGACCGCGAGGAATTTGCGGCGATTGAACAGTTCTTCCCGTGCCATGGCGCGACGGTCAGCCACGTGCGGCAGGATCGCAATCTGATCGTGCCGCACGCGGCTCTGCCCTTCGTGTTCCACAAAGCGGTCATTCGGTGCCTCCCTTCGTCGGTCTGACGATCAAAACCGGGCACAATCCGTCCTGCAACCGCGACTTTCCGGGTTTTCCGGGAACCGGGTATGCTCCGTTCGTATGCTTCGTTCCAATCCGAAGGGGAAGGCATGGCGAACATGCGTCTCAACGGCGTCACGCTCAATCAACTCCGCAACCGCCAGGCGCTGCTGATCAGCTTCAATCGGTTTCGTCACGAAGTGGACCGCCAGGAGGTTTATGGCGGCGTCGACTCTCTGTCACGGAGAGCATTTGACGTGTTGACATCGAGTCGGCTTGTCGAAGATCTGCATTAACGCGGGCTGGACCAGGATGTCAGCGTCGTTGCCTGGGGCGAGTTCGGCCGAACACCGCGAATCAATCCGGGCGGCGGTCGCGATCGCTGGCCACAGGTCTCGTGTTGTCTGCTGGCCGGAGGCGGTATGC
>CAZLOQ010000037.1:0-39847 GCA_964561125.1 uncultured Chitinophaga sp.
GTCGGTTGTGGCTGCGTCAGATTTCCTTGAATCCGCGGGCTGAGGGTTCTCTGCGGCTGGTTTTGCACGTTCGATTTTCCCGAACATATGGCCACCAACGGGGCCGTGCTGCCATGTGCCGGCGTAGCGATCTTCGTAGAACAGGACACGGGCTGAGAAGCCGTCTCCCAGTCCGGGGATGGAGGCGTTGGTGAGCGTCACCATCGGGGTATCGCCGGCCCATTTGAGAGGGACGGTGACGGGGAGTTTGGTGTCGAGTTTTCCATATTTGATGCGGACCGTGAAGACCCAGAGATCGTCGGCAGCGGGAACGGCGCTCTCGATTTCGTAGCGTTCGGGCTTGGGGGGAGCAGCGTTTTGGCCGTCTGTAGTGAAGGAGCCAACGAGGGTGCAGTTCTGCATGAGTTCAGAGAACCGGCTGGAGCGTTTTTCGAGTTCGGGCTCGTCAGCGATGAGTTGCCGGGTGAAACCGGAAGCGGCAAGCAGCAGGGCAGTGAGAGCCAGAAGGCGTCTGAACATCGGTTCAACTCCGGAGTGCGGGACGCGTGGGCGGGAATCGGTGAATCATAGAGTTGCGTGGGCGGGTGTTCAAATCCCGGCAGCTGGTTTCGCAGGCCGGGGATTCAGAAGCGGGCGCGGCGCTGGGAGAGATATTCCACGAGGGCTTTGTCAAAGGGCTGGCTGGTGTCGAGCGGTACGTAGTCGGCTCCCATAGCGAGGCAGGCAGTGCGGTAGCGTCCGCGGAGTTCTTCGAGGGCCTGCAGGTATTCGCCGCGGATGCCGGCGGCATCGACAATTTCGTGATCCTGCGATTCCGGTTCCAGCAGATCGACGCTGCCGGAGAAGGGGAAGGTGACTTCGGCTTCGTCGAGGATATGAAAGACGATGACGTCGTGACCGCGGAAACGCAGGGCGCGGAGAGCATCAATGATCTCGTCGGGGGGGGCGAGGAGGTCGGACATGAGCATCATCAGGCTGCGGTGTCGGATCATGGAGCCGGCACGGCGCAGGTTTTCTGCGATTTGCGTGTTCCCGTCAGGCTTGCAGCGCTGGAGCACGGAGAGGATGTCGCCCAGCTGTGACCGACGGCTGCGGGCCGGAAGGCTGGCGCGGAACTGGTCGTCGAAGGTCATGAGTCCCACCGGATCCTGCTGATGGATCATCAGGTAGCTGAGGGCGGCGGCGAGGCAGACGGCATAATCGAATTTGGTGAGTGTCTGGCGGAAGGTGTAGCCCATGCTGCGGGAGAGATCCATCAGCAGGTAGCCGGTGATATTGGTTTCGGCCTGGTAGCGGCGGATGTAGATCCGGTCGGTGCGGGCATAAACCTGCCAGTCTATGTCTCGGGGATCGTCACCGGGTTCGTAGCGACGGTGTTCGCTGAATTCCACACTGAAGCCCTGGAAGGGGCTGGCATGGAGTCCGGAGAGGAGTCCTTCGACGATGAACTTTGCCCGCAGATCGAGTCGGGCGATGCTTTGGACGACCGCGGGTTTGAGGTATTGTTCGGCGGATCGCATGACTGTGGACTTTGCATCAGCTGGAGTGCAGTTGTTCGGCCATTTCGCCCGCATGGTAACTGCTGCGGACGAAAGGCCCGCTGGCGACCATGGAAAATCCCAGTTTGCGCGCTGTTTCACCGATCTCGTCGAATTCCTCCGGAGGAAGGTAGCGCTCAACGGGAAGATGTTCCGCTGAAGGCTGCAGGTACTGCCCCAGCGTGAGCATGGAACAACCGACGCTGCGCAGATCACAGAAGACTTCGAGGAGTTCTTCGAGGGTTTCGCCGAGCCCCAGCATCAGGCCGCTTTTGGTGGGGATGTGCGGTGCTTCGTCGCGGACCTGCCGGAGCAGATCGAGGGTGCGCTGGTAGTCGGCGTTGCGACGCACCCGGTGATACAGCCGGGGAACGGTCTCGGTGTTATGATTGAAGACGTCCGGACGGGCTTCGATGACGCGTGCGACGGCATCCCGATTGCCTCGGAAGTCGGGTGTGAGCACTTCAATCTGGGCGCCCGTGCGTTCGCGGACGGCGAGAATGGTGCGATACCAGTGATCAGCACCGCCGTCGTCAAGGTCGTCTCGCGTGACGGAAGTGATGACGACGTACCGCAACCCCAGCCGGGCAGCGGCTTCAGCAACGCGTTCCGGTTCGTCGATTTCGAGCGACTCAGTTTTGCCCTTGGGAACAGCACAGAACCCGCAGGGGCGAGTACAGACGTTGCCACCGATCATGAATGTGGCGGTCTGTGAAGACCAGCACTCGGAGCGGTTCGGGCATTTGGCGCTTTCACAAACCGTCTCGAGACGCAGGTCGGAAATGATGCCACTGGTCCACGCCATGCCGGGTTGCGGCAGGGGGCGTTTGAGCCACCTGGGGAGTCGCCGTACGGCGGCGTCGGTTGCCTGGGGGCTCGATGCACCCTGGGCCTCAGGTGCTGTCAGCGTCAGGATTGGCAAAGCTGTCATGGATCAGCGTCCGGGATCGAGTGAGAAAAGGGTGACTGGTGTGCAGATGATAGTCTGGGTAGCCAAGTTGTTCACAGAGATGGGCGGCAAGTGCGGCGCGAATCCGGGGCATGGGAGTGGGACGAACTCGTTCGGCGTTCAGCGATGAGACGCGCTGATCGAGCAGTCCGCGGCCGATGAGACGGGCTTCGTCAAGCCGCACGCTGACATTCAGAAACACTCCGAAACTGGTGATGCCGCGGTCCACGTGCAGGCCCAGTTCGGCGATGACACCGTGTCGGCCAAGCACCGCTGTGGGGTCCTGGGCAGAAATGCTGGCTCGTACATCCACGTCCCGGCAGGCCAGGATAACCGACTGCTGGAGCCGCAGACGGAATTCCCCTTCGTCGAGGCCGGCTTCGTCCAGTGACACAATGACGTACGCCCCCAGTTGACCTGGCTGATGCAGAATGACATGCCCGTCGCGACGGACGCGGTGAACCTTCAAAAGTCTGGAAGTGAGTTCACGCGGGTCAAGAGGGAGTTCCAGCAGACTGGGGCCGAAGCCGGCCGTAACGACAGGAGGGTGTTCACACAGCAGAATACAGGCATTGGTACGACTTTGCAGACGGACCTCGTGGACCATGAGCTTTTGCAGGGCGAGCACTGCAGGGAGTTCGACCGTGCCAAGAAGCCGCACTTCGGCGTTGGCCGGGGGGTTGTCGGAGAAGTCGTCCCAGTTGATGCAGGGCATAGGTGAATCTGCTGGCAGGGGCTGTTTTTTTGAGCCTGAATTCTACCCGCTGCCGTTCCAGGGGGCAGCAGCAATTCAGAGAATTCATCAGAAACACGCGTTTTTTGAGCTGAAACCTGATCTGGACACAAACAGCAGGTTTCAGCAGAATCTGCCGACAGAGAACAATCCTCACGTCACTGGATGCTGGTCATTGCCTGGTAATAAACACCCTGGGCGCCCCGGATATCCGAAGCGTCCCACACTGCCAGGTCGCCCGTCACTGCTCCGCATTCCTCCCGCCTGATTTACCCCCTGTCCCCTTCCTTTCGCTGCCTCCATCGAGGTCTCATCATGCCGCGTCTGGCAATTGCCGTGTGTTGTTACGCCGGCATTTTTACATTTTCGTTCCTGTGTGCACTGCTCCTGCGGTTCGATCTGAACCCGCTGCTGATTCTGCAGCGCATACTGGATGCGGAAGCGGCGATGCCTGTCGGGCTGACGGCTCGGGCAGCGTTTGAATTTGAACAGAAGCAGTACGCTGTCGGAGTCTTTCTGAACGGCGTTGCGCTGGTCGTGCTGCTGAAGGTCGGGATTGTGCTGTTTTCACGCGAGTGGCGACGGCAGCTGCGATATTCGACGATTCACGATATGGCGTGGTCTGCCGCCGTTTGCTGCGTCAGTGGCATCGTGCTGGCCGCACTGCAGCAGGCACCGGAGACAATTCCCGAGATTCCTCGCGGGGTCATCTTCATCGATACAGTGCTCTCAGCCGCCACTCTCGCGGCAGCTCGAATCTCCGCCAATTCCCTGCGCATGCTGCGGCAGCGTTTTCGCAACCCGGAAGCTGTACGAACGCTCATCTATGCCAACAGCAACGAGGCCCACGCACTGCTCACCTCGCTCCAGGCTGCCGGTTCGTCGCTGCGAGTGGTCGGACTGGTATCGCCCAGGGCAGGAGCCCGCGCTGAACTCGTCGGCGGCGTCCCCATTCTGGATGCATCCGCAGGCCTCGAAAAACTGCTGCGCCGCACCAGCGCCGAAATGATCCTGCTCTCCTCCAGCCTCCCCGGACGGACAATTCGGGAAATCAGCGATGCCTGCCGACAGCAGGGAGTTGGCGCGCACGTTGTGCCGCGCGTGGACGATATTCCCGGAGGCCGATTCCAACTGCGGATGCGCGACATCACCATCGACGATCTGCTCCGCCGTGATTCCAACCGCCTCGATCTTGAGGGCATCCGTGAGACTCTGGAAGGTCGAGTGGTCCTGGTAACCGGAGCGGCCGGGAGCATCGGTTCAGAAGTCTGTCGCCAGCTCCTGCAGTTTGAACCCCGGCGTCTTGTCATGCTGGATCAGTCGGAATTTGCCATTTTTCAGCTGGAACAGGAGTTTGCAAAGCTCAGAGCTGCTGGCGAGTTTGTGCGGGTGGGAACCGAGTTTGTGATCGAGGACATCACAGATGAAGCAGCGATGCTGCGAGTGTTTATGCAGCACCGTCCGGCCGTGGTGTTTCACGCCGCCGCCTACAAACACGTGCCACTCATGGAGTGCAACCCGCAGGCAGCGGTCCGCAACAATGTGTTCGGCACTCGAGTGATCGTTGATCTTGCAGACCGTTTTCATGTGGAACGACTTGTGATGATTTCCACAGACAAGGCTGTCAGACCGACGAACGTGATGGGAGCCACCAAGCTGATTGCAGAGGAATATCTTGCGGCGGTAGCCCAGCGTTCGCGGACGCGTTTCATCACGGTTCGCTTCGGAAATGTGCTGAATTCCGCCGGGAGCGTTGTGCCGACATTTCGCAGACAAATCGAAGATGGGGGGCCGGTCACCGTGACCGATCCCGACATGCAGCGGTACTTCATGACTATTCCGGAAGCAGTGCAGCTGGTACTCCAGTCCGGAGCCATCGGCGAAGGCGGTGATGTACTGATCCTCGATATGGGTGAACCGGTGCACATCGTGGAACTGGCAAAGGATATGATTCGGCTTTCCGGCCAGCGATATCCTGAAGACATCGAGATTGTGTTCACCGGACTGCGGCCGGGTGAAAAGCTGTACGAAGAGCTGTTCTATGAAACGGAACAGCATGCTGTCCGGATCCACGAAAAGATTTTTCGTGCACCGCGCGGCCGACTGCCCGCCGACGGAGCCTCAGAACGTGATCTGGCACTGCTGAAAAACCATCTCTACGGAAGCCGCGATGAACTCCGTGAAGTGCTCTGGCAGATCACCGCCCGCATCGTCGAACAGGGTTCCTCAACGGAAGACCGCAGGCGACGTGCTGCTTGATTTCCACAGCGGTCAGTCCAGAAACAAAGCCCGCTCTTCTGCGGACGGCAGTCGGCACTGTTCGTGCTTTCCGAAGAGCCGATAGCGGACTTTGCCGACGAGCACATAGCCGAGGTCGCGAAGCGGCGAGGGGATGATCCAGAGCAGTGCGGCCGGGATTTTCCAGCGTCCGCCCATGGCCCACAGAATGCGACAGACCGCAGCACTGCGGATCCAGGCGCGGTCCTGGGTGAGCAGTACAACAGTGGAAAGCTGCTGCCAGCGATCCGGCGGGAGCAGTTGGCGGGCTGTCTGCCCCTGCAGAGGCGAAAAACGCAACTGTCTGCGACGATCGTGGCGGATGACCCAGTTGACGAAGTGGTTGCAGAACCCGCAGACACCGTCAAAGAAAACGATCCCTTCGGCAGGAACGGAGGCCCCGGGGGCGCGAGAATGCAGGGGGGCGCTCGGCTGGTCGCTGGCGACGGCATTCTGGTTCACGGCAGCATTCCAAAAAAGAAAACGACAGGAAAAATCCTGTCGTTTCCGGGATCGATCGACTTTGTGCAAGTCATCTTTATGCAAGCCGGACAGGAATCAGTCCTGGTAGTCGACTTCGATGTAGCCCTTCTTCACGCGGATGTCAACCGCGTACTTGCCGTAGTCATAACGGATGCGATCGCCGTTTTTGCTGCAGGTCACCACTTCGCAGCCGCAGGGAACGCAGATCTTGATGTAAACACAGGGTGGAGCACAGCAGCCGTCGTAGCAGGCGCAGGGATCTTTGACGGCGATGATCTTCGGAGAAGCACAGGGAGCCATTTCGTCAAGGTCTTTGTACTTCACGTTGCAGAACAACGTAATCGGATGACCTTCGACCGGAGCGGCTTCCGGAGCAGGCGCTGCGCTGGGCGCCGGCTCTACGACGGGGGCAGCATCCTGAGCAAACACGTTGCCACAGGTCAGAGAGAGGCAGGCGACTGCCAGCAAAGCCAACTTCTTCATGATCAACCTTTCCAAAACCAAAACTTCAGACGAAACAGACCTAAAGGCACCAAAGGACCGACTGACCGAGTCGTCGACAGTCTGCGGAAAACATTCCCCACCAAATCCCAAGTGTCAAAATCCTGTCAACAAACCGGGCCTGATTCTCATGATTCCACTCAGCACGCTGCGTTTTGGGAAACACAAGGGGCCGGCGGCAACTAAGTGCTCTCGATACTTTAGGGATAATAGACAGCTGGGGGATTTTTGTCAAGAGTGCTTTACATCTCTTCGGATCACCTCAGCAAATGCAGAATTTGCGGTCTACGCCGTCGGCAATCGCAGTTCACGTCCCGTTTCGGTGGCAGCCGTGCAGGCGATCGATTACGATAAAACCAGTATCGGCGTGTTATTCATCTGACCAATCGGCAACTCGTTGAAGAGGTCCCGGCATGCAGAAGACTCATTCCAACAGCGGCTTTGGGCGTCGAAATTTCCTCGAAAGTTCAACTGCAGCCGCCCTGGCGTCTGGTGCCTTCGCCGGAAAAGCGTTTTCGGCCCTCAATTCCCGCAGCGACGAACGTCCGATTGTGGTCGGTGTGATGGGCGCCAGTCGCGGTGCTGCTCTGGCTTCCGTTTTCGGCAGTCTGCCAGGCGTCGAGCTGCGTTATGTCTGCGACGTCGACAGCAATCGCGTCAGGGCCCTTCAGGAATCCATGTCCACGAAGCTGCAGAAGCCGGTTCAGGCCATCACCGACTTCCGAAAGATCCTCGACGATCCGGGCGTGGATGCTCTGATCTGTGCCGCCCCCAATCACTGGCATGCCCCGGCCGGCATCCTTGCCTGCTCCGCCGGCAAACACTGCTACGTCGAAAAACCCTGCAGTCACAATGCTCGCGAAGGGGAACTGCTCGTCGCAGCCGCTCGCAAACACAACCGCTGCGTGCAGATGGGCAATCAGCGTCGCAGCAGTCCCACCATTCGCGAAGCCATGCAGCTGCTGCACACCGGGGCTATCGGCCGAGTCTACTACAGCCGCAGCTGGTATGCGGCGACTCGCGGCACCATCGGCACCGGCACCCCCGCACCTGTCCCGCCTCACATCGACTACGAACTCTGGCAGGGCCCGGCACCGGACGTCCCGTTCACCTCCAACCGGCTGCACTACAACTGGCACTGGGTCTGGCACTTCGGCAACGGCGAACTTGGCAATAACGGCATTCACTCCATCGATCTCTCCCGCTGGGGCCTCGGTGTCGACTACCCCACTCGCGTCGTCTCCTCCGGTGGTCGTTATGCGTTTGAGGACGATCAGGAAACAGCCGATACTCATGTGGTCTCCTTTGAGTTCCCTGATCGGCGGCAGATCACCTGGGAATGCCTCAGCTGTAACCGCCACGGCATGGACGGGTCAGGATTCGGTGTCAGCTTCCACGGCGAGAACGGAGCGATGAAGCTGAATGATTCCGGATACGTAATTCTGGATGCCAAAGGCAAAGAAACAGCGCGGAAGGATGGCAGTGACGGGATGAAGGCGCACGCGGAAAACTTCATCGAGGCCGTCCGGCGGAACGACCCCTCAATCCTCAATTCCGAAATCGAGCAGGGCCACAAGTCGACGCTTCTCTGCCATCTTGGAAACATCGCCCACCGTACCGGGGATGCACTTCGCTGCGACCCGGCAAACGGACAGGTGCAAAACAGCGACGACGCGATGCGGCTGTGGTCACGTGAATATCGGGCTGGCTGGGAGCCTCAGATCTGACACCATCCGGCGGTTGCCGCGCTGTCGCGTTCAGCCCTGGTATTTCCGAAACACAAGGCACGCGTTGTGTCCGCCGAAGCCGAAACTGTTCTTCAGCACGCAGCGGATCCGCATCTGCCTTGCATCCCACGGCACGTAGTCCAGATCACACTGCTCATCCGGATGGTCAAGGTTGATCGTGGGCGGCGCCGTCTGCTCTTCGATGGCCTTCACACAGAAGACCGCTTCCACCCCACCGGATGCTCCTAATAAATGCCCGATCTGGCTTTTGGTGCTGGAGACAGCCAGGGCATCTGCGTGTCGCCCGAAGACAGTTCGAATCGCCTGCGATTCCGCCACGTCACCCTGGGGAGTACTGGTGCCGTGCGCATTCACGTAGTCAACATCTTCGGGTGTCACTTCAGCATCCCGTAGCGCTGCCGCGATGGCCCGCGATGCCCCTGCCCCCCGGGGATCGGGATTGGTCAGGTGCGTGGCATCTGAGGAGAGGCCGTAGCCGGCGATTTCAGCAAGAATCACAGCACCGCGGCGAACGGCAAAGTCATGCTCCTCCAGCAGCAGCACTCCCGCTCCCTCAGAGAGCACAAAGCCATCGCGATCCCGGTCAAAAGGCCGGCTGGCGTCGCGCGGGGCAGCGTTGCGGGTCGACAGCGCCCCCATTCTGGCAAAGCCTGCGATTCCCATGGGAGTGAGCGCGGCTTCGGTGCCCCCTGCCACCATCACATCCGCCATCCCGTACTGAATCATCCGGAACGCATCACCGATCGCGTTTGTGGCCGAAGCGCAGGCAGTACAGACTGCTGTGCTGGGACCGTGCAATTTCCAGTGAACCGAGACATTGCCGCTGGCCGCGTTGATGATCAGCTTGGGGATCATGAACGGAGAAATACGGTCGGGGCCGCGATCGAACAGCACAGAATGCTGCAGCTCGATTTCATCCAGGCCCCCGATGCCACTGCCCATCAATGTTCCATAACGCCACGGGTCACCGGCAGTGAAGTCGATGCCGCTTTGAGTGATCGCGTGATGTGCTGCAACAAGCGCGAACTGAGAAAAACGGTCGGCTCGCCGTAATTCCCGGGCATCCATCTGCAGGTGGGCGCCGGCGTCGAATCCGAGGATTTCTCCGCCGAAACGGACCTTGAAGTCGCGGCAGTCAAAACGCTGGATCAGACCTATGCCGCTGTCTCCGCGACAAATCGCGGACCACACATCGGCGACGTCGCAGCCCAGCGGAGTGACAACGCCAAGCCCTGTCACCACTACGCGACGACGAAACATGACAACTGCTCACGACACGGGAAACACCCAAAACGCAACGAAAACCGGCGATCGCCCACGGATCGGATCAGGACAATGCCCGATCCGAAATCCGCAGGGGAACCCATACCGACAAAACGGGCATTCAAGCCCTGGTCTTGTTCGAGATGTAGTTCACGGCATCGCCGACAGTCTTGATCTTGTCGTAGTCTTCGTCCGGAATCTTCACCTCGAAGTGGTCCTCAAGCGCCATCACCAGTTCAACAATATCCAGCGAATCCGCTTTGAGATTGTCCACAAACGAACTTGAAAGCGTGATTTCTTCTTTCGGAACGTCCAGATGCTCTCCGACGATTCCAATCACCTTCTCTTGAATCGACGACACAGGCAAAATCCTCCAGCCAGGCCATTCACCCGCTCACGCTGGACGTGGTCTGCGAGTGTTCCATGAAGCTTACCCGGGCTGACTGCTCCGTGCGCAGACAGCGACCGGTTCACGGAATAGGGTGAACATTACAGGTTTTGCCAAACCATGTAAACCCGTCCCGTCTGCGCTCCTTCCCCCGTTTTCTCACCCCTGGCGACCCATCTTCCCGACCTGCGGGTTTTCCCTTGTTCTTTTGCCCCGGAACTCCCGGCGACTCCGCAGTCAGCCTCCCAAAGTCACCTGAATACCGAATTTAACGCCCAGCCTTCCCCAACTTCACACTCAATCCTCCGGATTTCAGCCCCCGGCCGGACATTGCCTGTATATTTGGGCATTCCGGGCGTTTTCAGCGGAGATTGCACGTTTTTCCACCTTTCCCGCCCGCCCGGAACCTCCCGTCCACGCATTGCTTCTCACGGAGCCCGCACTTGACCATCGCTCCCCCTGCCGGCCTCTCTGAATCCATGACCCAGTCCCGCACGGCCTCCCAGTTCGTCGGCTTTCGACTGGCGGATCAGGACTACGCATTCCGCATTGAACAAATTCAGGAAATTGTCATCCCCGATCGAATCACACAACTGCCGCAGGTTCCCGATTACATTGAAGGTGTGAGCAATCTGCGGGGCACCATTATTCCTGTAGTCAGCCTCCGCAGGCTGCTCAACCTGCCCGCCGCCCCTGTTGACTCAGAAACACGCACGATCGTCGTCAATGTGCATCCGCGAATCATCGGCTGCACCGTTGATTCCGTCACACAGGTGCTGCGAATCGCCCCTGCGGAAATACTGCCTGCCCCGGATATGCTTACCAACGATGGCGGCAGCTTCATCGACGGCTTCGCCAAACTTGACGCACGCCTGGTAACCCTGCTGAACGTCCCCCAGCTTCTGGACCCGACGAAGATGGACCTTGTCAGAGAACTTGCCCGCAACGGCGGACTCACTGCCGGCCCGGACAACACAACTGACCGCCGACAGACATTCAACTGATTCAATCCAACTGATTCAAACAATATCCCCAGGCGAAACAGACCCGGAGAATTCCATGGCGAAGCGTCAAGGTACGGCAGGCTCCAGCAGACCTCGCAGCACCACCCCGAAGATCGACTTCCAGCAGATCCTTGAAAACTCACAGATCCGCGTGATGGTAGCCAATCGCAATCTTGAGATTGTCTACATGAACCCGGCTTCCCGGAACACGCTGAAGGAAATGCAGCATCTGCTGCCCATTCCCGTCGATGAAATGCTCGGAAAGCCAATCGATATTTTCCACCGGAACCCCGAACACCAGCGACGGTTTCTGGCGGATCCGGCCAACCTGCCCCACAAGGCCCGCATTCAGCTGGGCCCCGAAGTGCTCACCCTCAGCGTCTCCGCCGTCCGCGATGCCGACGGCAACTACGCCGGCCCGATGATCAACTGGGAACGGATCACCGATCAGGTCCGTGCTCAGGAACGGGAACAGCAGCTCCGCGACACTCAGCTGGCAGCCGAAGAAAACCTGCGGCACCGAGTCAACCAGCTGATGCAGGTCGTCTCCGCCATCGCCAACGGAGATCTGACCCAGCATGTCAATTCGGAAGGCGACGACGATCTGAGTCGTCTTGCGGCCAGCGTCGGTCGCATGTCCGGCGACCTGCGAAACCTTGTCAGCGAAGTCGTGGAAGCGTCGGACCAGCAGAGTGAGGGAGCTCAGGCCATCGCTGAAAGCTCACAGAATCTCAGCGAATCCTCACAGACCCAGGCCGCGTCCGTCGAAGAGATGTCGTCGGCCGTCGAGAGTATGCTTAAGTCCATGCAGGTGATCAGCGAGAACGCCGCAGTAGCTCGTCAGCAGGCAGATGCCACCGCAGGGCTTGCCCGTGAGGGCGGTACCTCCACCGAGGAAGCTGTCGCATCCATGAAACTCATTCAGAAGTCCAGCGAACAGATCAATGACATTATTCAGGTGATCAGCGAGATCGCCAGTCAAACCAACCTGCTCGCTCTGAACGCCGCCATCGAAGCAGCCCGCGCCGGTGAACACGGTCTGGGCTTTGCCGTTGTTGCTGATGAAGTTCGCAAACTTGCCGAACGCTCCAGTCTTGCAGCCAAAGAAATCACTCAGCTCATCAAGGAATCCACACGCCGCGTGGCGGAAGGGGCCGAACTCTCCGTCCGCGTCGGACGCTCACTCAAATCCATCGTCCAGGCCGTCGAACAGACTGCCGCCGGTATCTCCCGCATCGCCGCCTCCACCGAAACTCAGGCCGAAAGCGCCCAGGAAGTCCAGTCCGCCATCCGCTCCGTCGGACGCACCACAGAAGCCGCCGCAGCGGGCTCCGAAGAACTGGCCGCCAGCGCCGAACAACTCGGCGCCCAGGCATCAGCCCTGCGAGATCTCGTTTCCCGTTTCCGAGTCTGATTTCAGCATCTCCCACCAAACCCCCACTGTATGCAGCGAGGCATTATGGAACCTGCGCAGCTGTCTTCGGCGGAATTCGAGGAATTTCGGAGGCTGATCTACAGACTCAGCGGAATTCACGTCCCCGAAAATCGCATCACACTGCTCAGCAACCGCATCCGCAGACGGCTCCGCGCGCTCCAGCTGCCTGGTTACATGCATTACCTCTCACTCCTCAAAACCCCCGCAGGCAGCGGGGAAATCAGCTTTTTTCTCGATGTCGTTACCACCAACGAAACTTCCTTCTTCCGCACCGAAAAACAATTTCAATGGCTCCGGACTGAATTCCTTGAAGATCTCTGCTCCCGCATCCAGCGAGGAACTCATCCCCGTCGCCTGAGAATCTGGTCCGCAGCCTGCAGCACCGGACAGGAACCACTCACCATCGGCATCTGCCTCCTTGAACACTCAGATCTGCTCCGCGGAATCGAAATCGAAATCGATGCCACGGATCTCAGCGAACAAGTCCTCGCCCTCGCGCGATCAGGCCGCTACGAACGACGAATGCTCGCCGGAATCCCTCCGGAACTGCAGCAGAAATACTTCCAGACCGTCGCCTCAGACGACACCACCACCACCACCACCAACAACAACAACGCAGCTGATCCTGAGTCCGCAAAAGACCTCTGCCAGGTACGCCCGCTCCTGCGAAAACTCATCCGCTACCAGCGACACAACCTCATCACAAAGCCTCCAGCTGGCGGCTACGACTGCATCTTTCTCCGAAATGTCATGATCTACTTCGATCAGGAATCCAAAACTGTTGTCACCAAACATCTGCAGAGCGCTCTGGCTGACGGGGGATATCTGGTCATCGGTCCCTCTGAAGGACTCCACGATCAGCTCCAGCAACTGCAGCGACGTTCCGCCTTTATCTACCAGAAGCCCACCGGAGCCCGCCCATGACCACCGCGGATGCTCACCCCGATGACAATGACAATCCCTTTCTCTCCGAAGAAATGGCACAGTACCTGCAGGTCTACATCGACGAGTCAGACGAAGAACTCGAAGGCCTCACCGAAGCCATCCTGCTGCTCGAAAAAAATCCCCGACACGCCGAATCGCTCAACCGCGCCTTTCGCATGCTGCACTCCCTGAAGGGATCCTCAGGCATGCTGGGCTTTGAAACCGTCGGCAGCCTCGCTCACGAACTCGAAGAACGCTTCGAACACTACCGCTCCGGACACGCCACGCTCGATCGCGAAACCACCACTCTCATCCTCCGCGCCGTCGACTTCTTCCGCGCCTTCCTGTCCAGACTCCGCACCGGAGACCTGAGCCAGGGAGATCCCGAGCCACTGCTGAGACAGATTCGGGACCTCAGCAATTCAGGCGGAATCAACCCCGCCGGACAATCTGCTTCCAGCGACGCCCGGGCAACCGATTGCTCAGGCCGACAACCGGACACCGCCGCCACTGCGGCCCACGAACACTCGCTCAGCCAGGCCGGTGGACTCCGCGTTCGCGTGCGTTTCCGCCAGGGACTGCAGCTCGCAGACCTCAAGGCCCGACTGATCCTCTCCAGACTCTCCGCCATCGGGGAAATCGTTTCCTGCGACCCGCCCGTTGATGACATTGACAGCTATGAGGACCTCACGCTGTTCTCGCTCTGTCTGATCACCGCAAAGCCCGCCGATGAAGTGCGGCGAATCGCCAGTGTCGATGGCGTTGAATCCGTGGATGTGAACACGTCCACACTCGGCGGTGACTCGCTCGCCGGCTGGACCGTTCCACCTGCGATGCAGCCGGAAGAATTTGCTGTTCCGGCCACCACTCCGGCTCCCGTCGCAGCTGCCCTGGCCGATTCACCGCAGGCCCTCCCGCAGCCGCAGCCACAAACATTGCCCCAGGAATCGCCGGATGCCCAGGCAGCCGCTGACAGTCAGAGCGGTGCGGCCGGCAGTGATGATTCCAGCCGGGACACGCGCGCAGCCGTCCAGGAAACGCTGCGTGTCGACATCGGGCGACTGGACCGGCTGCTCAATCTCACCGGTGAACTGGTGGTTGCAAACGCCCGCTGCAACCAGCTGATTACCGACACCACTGCGGTCTACCGGAGCACGCCCGGGCAGCGACGTTCCGCGGAGCTGCGTGAAGATCTGCGGAGGCGATTCGAACGTTTGCGAGGCTGGCTGCAGACGCAGCCGGATGGCCCCCGCGTCTGCTGCGAACTCCTTGGCGGACTCGATGAAGAGCTGGAACTGCTCGACCGCGAAGCCGCAACTCACGAAACCGGTCGTCGCTTCTGCATGGAAATGGCCGAGGCCGTTGATCAGCTCAATCGCGTCTCGCGAAATATGCAGCGCAGCGTTCTCGGCACGCGAATGGTCCCTGTCGGACCACTGTTCAATCGCTTCCGCCGCGTCGTCCGTGATCTCTCCGTCGACCGCGAAAAACAGGTGAAGCTGGTCATTCAGGGAGAAAAAACCGAACTGGACAAGCGGATGATCGATGCGCTCGGTGATCCGCTCCTGCACCTCGTTCGCAATGCACTCGACCACGGCATGGAATCGCCCGCAGCGCGCCGCGCAGCCGGAAAACCTGAGCTCGGCACGATCACTCTGGCAGCCGTGCACCGCGGCAATAATGTCCTGATCACCATTCAGGACGACGGCAGCGGCATCCGGACCTCGCGCATTCGCGCAAAACTTGTGGCACAGGGACTGGCCTCTCAGGTCCAGGCAGATGCCATGTCCGAACAGCAGGTGATCGAAACCATCTGGCAGGCGGGCTTCAGTACAGCCAGCGCGGTCACTGAAATCAGCGGCCGGGGTGTTGGCATGGACATCGTCCGCGCGGCCATTTCCGATCTGAACGGCACCATCGAAGTCTCCAGCACCCCGGACCAGGGAACAACCTTTACCATCCGCCTCCCGCAGACCCTGGCGATTATTCACAGCCTCCTCTTCCGCTGCGGGACTGGCTGCTTCGCCGTCCCCATTGATGATGTGCGGGAAATCGTTTCTGTGCTTCCGCAGCAGATCCATTCCATTCACCGGCATCAGGCGATCGAAGTTCGCGGTGCTCTCGTGCCACTCTATCGCCTCGATGGAATCCTCCGCTGGCATAGCAGAGGACCTGCATGCGACCGCTCTGAAACTGATTCTCCGGAAAATCGTCGCCAGGAAGTCCTCATCCTGCAGGCTCGCAGCAAAACTCTGGGACTTGCCGTCGACAGTCTCATCGGTCGCTCAAACCTGGTTATCAAATCGCTGTCAGACAACTATGTTCCGATTCGAGGGCTTTCCGGGGCGGGAATTCTGGGAGATGGCACGGTCTGCCTGATGCTGGATTCACCCGCCATCGTCGACCTCACGTCTCAGACGCGAACCGACCGCGACGAAAACCGCCCCCGCAGCAGTCGTATTCAAGCCGCCAGCGTCTGAATCCCCGATCACTGCCGGAACCCCGATGGAGCACTCCGTGGAACAGGAAGCACTCAGCCCCGAACTCCTGCAGAAACTCATTCCCGCCGTGCAGCGCGGCGCGGCCGAATGTGCACAGGCGATCTCCGGATGGTGCGCCGCACCCCTGTCAATGACTGTCGAACGGGTGGGACAAAGCAGCCTGCAGCAGGCCACCGGACTGCTCGGATCCGGCGATTCCGCCGTCTGTGCCTGTCTCATGGGGATGCTCGGGTCGTACACCGGGCAAATGCTTCTGGGCTTCGAAGATACCAGCGGTCTGACACTCGCCGATCTGATCCTCGGACGCCCCGACGCCACCACCAGCGTCTGGGGAGAAGTCGAAATCTCCGCGGCCATGGAAACCATGAACATCGCCGGCAGCGCCTTCCTCAATGGGCTTGCCACCGAACTTGCAGAACGCTCCGGACTGCCCGTCCGCCTCCTCCCGACACCTCCTGTCTTCCTCCGTGACTACGCTGCCAGCCTGCTGCAGTCCGCCTTCATGAATCAGGCACTCACTGACAGCCTGCTGGTGTACACAGAGACGCGATTCGAGCTTTGCGGACGACCGCTCGCCTGGACCTTTCTCTGGATCCCCGACGCCGACTCCCTCGATGATCTCCGCAGGCTTCTCCAGGCTCTGCCGCTCCCCGAATCGAAATGATGCCTCCTGTGCCAAACCCTGATCAGTCACCGATCGAAAACTACAATCGCCGCGTCGGCATGGGCGAACTGGACGTCATTCGCGGTGCTGGCGTCCTCAAAACACTGCTCGGGTCCTGCATCGGACTTGTCCTGTACGACCGGCTGAATGGCGTCCTCCAAACCCTGCTCCGGGCCTTGCTTGGGACTTTTCCGTTCCGCCCGGTGGAATTCCTTTGCGGACTGGCACACATTGTGCACCCTGACTCCTCCGGCCGCTCCGGACCACCCGGAAAATATGCCGATACCGCACTCGCAGAACTCCTCAGACTCATCGAACAAAAAGGCGGAAAACAGCGAAATCTCACCGCCCGATACGCCGGAGGTTCAAATATGTTCGGCACAACTCAGCTGAACCAGATCGGACAACTCAACACTGCCGCCGTCGCCAGGCTCCTCAAAGACGCCGGCATTCCCGTGATCGCCACCGACTGCGGTGGCGGCAAAGGACGACAACTCAGCTTCGAAATCGCCAGCGGACACGTCACCGTTGAAGTGCTCGGCGGAACACCGAACAGCCTTTGATTTCTGATCAGACAGGAAGCTCCACATGCACCGACTCCTCATCGTTGACGATGCACTCATCATGCGAATGAAAATCCGCGAAGTCGCCACCCGCGCCGGCTGGACCATCGCTGCCGAAGCCGCCAGTGGCCGCGAAGCCGTACAGCTCTACGAAACCCATCGACCGGATCTCGTCACCATGGACCTCGTGATGCCCGAAATGGACGGACTCGAAGCCCTCCGAGCTATTCGACAACTTGACCCGGCCGCCAGTGTTGTTATGGTCAGTGCCGTCAACCAGAAAGAAAAACTCCGCGAATGCATCGCCGCAGGTGCCGTTGATTTTGTCATCAAACCCTTTCAGCCACTGGACCTTCAGGCCTTCTTCGAGGGGCGGAAAACAGACAGAGTGTGATCCTCACCCATCAACATGGATGCTGTCGCCATGCAAACCCTTCAGGTGCTCATCGTCGATGACTCCGCGCTGTTTCGCACTCTGCTGCAAAACGTCATCCGTGAACTCCCTGATGTCTCAGTCTGCGGCTCCGTCAGCAGCGGCGAACTGGCCCTCGACGCCATCGCACGACTCAGACCTGACGTCGTCACACTCGACGTCGAAATGCCCGGACTCTCCGGCATCGATGTCCTTCGCGAACTCCGACGCCGCAAAGCCTCCTGTCGAGTGATCATGCTCAGCAGACTCACCACTGTCGGCGCTCAGATTACCACCGATGCGCTGCTTGAAGGGGCTTTCGACTTCATCCTGAAACCCTCAGGAAATGCTCTGCAGCACAACAGACAGATTCTGTCGGAAGCACTCTCCACTCAGCTCGCAGCCATTCGTCAGCTCCTCCACGGACAGGCCGGCGCGCATGAACATCGCCCACCCGCCGGCAGCCCGCCGAGTCCCCGAACTGATGAGCTGCCACCGCAGGTGATCGTCATCGGCTGCTCCACCGGCGGACCCGATGCACTCGCTCAATTCGTCCCCGATCTGCCCGCAGACTGGAATATTCCGGTGCTCATCGTCCAGCACATGCCGGCCGGATTCACTCAGTCGCTCGCCCTGCGACTTGATGAAGCCAGCGAAGTCAACGTTCGTGAGGCTGCCGACGGCACTCCGCTCGCCCCCGGCAATGTTTACATCGCCAAAGGCGGCACCCAGCTGAAACTTGTGGGTGATCCCGGAAACAAAGTCGCCCTCAGACTCACCGATGATCCACCGGAAAATTTCTGCCGCCCCGCGGTTGACTACACACTTCGGTCCGCCGCGGCACTGTTCGGAAACCGCACACTCGCACTGATTCTGACCGGCATGGGACAGGACGGAGCTGCCGGCTGCAAAGCCGTGCATGATGCAGGCGGACGAGTTTTCGTGCAGCACCCGGATGGCTGCACGGTCTACGGAATGCCACGCGCTGCGATGCGCACCGGCACCGTCACGGAAGAATGGAGACTGTCAGAAATCGCCAGCCGATTTATCGCGTTGGGCAGCCCGGGAAAACGCCGCGAACGGCCGGATACCGGCCCCGCAGCGCGAAGGCCCCCGCGGAACCCCTGACCCCACTGCACATGCCGGCACACACGACCCAACAACCCGCCGGTCACTCAGACTCAGGCTCCGCAGGCTGATCCGTTCCAACCGTCTCCCCGTCTTCTTTCACATCGTTATTCTTCACATCATTCTTCACATCGTCCTTTGTTGCGTCGTCCCCCTTCAAATTGCTCTCCGCGGCATCTCCCTGCGGACGTCCCCGATCGCGATCCCTGCCGGGTTCATCGCTGCGTTCCGGGGACTCGGCTTCGGGACGACCGGGACGACCACCTTCGCGACCTGGCCGGTCTGCCGGGCCTCGCCCTTCGGGGCGACGAGGGCGAATCGTGCCGGATTCCGGTGCCCCGCGGGGAACCGGCATGGGCCGCTGGCCTGACATCGCTGTCTGCAGTTCGGCTGAATCGAGTGCACCATCGCTGTTTTTGTCGAGCGATTCGAAGCGGTCGCGGAGGAACGGCGGGAGTTCTTCGCTACTAAGGCGGCCGTCGCCATTGGCATCGGCACGGCGGAGCATTTCCGTGGCGGCCTGAGCCGGGGCACCGGAATTGGCAAACCGGTCACGGACCATGCTGCGGAGCTCTTCCTGATTGAGTGCGCCGTCAGTGTCCCGATCGAAACGCTCGATCATCGGCTGCATGGATTCCGGGAGTTCATCGCGGGACAGTTTGTTGTCGCTGTTGCGATCCATGCGATTCATGCGTTCCAGCATCACTTCCGGATTTCCCGCGGGGCTTGGGTTAGCTGGAGTTTCGGGACCGGAGAAATTACGCGGAGCTCCCAGGGGACCCTGTCCGGGGAAACCGGACCGCAGCTCGGAGGCATCAAGGCGACGATCGCGATTGCGGTCCAGCGTTTTCAGAGAAGCCACCGCCAGATCGATTTCTTCTTCAGACAATTCGCCGTCCCGATTTTTATCGAGAACATTCAGCAGGGGATTGGGGAAGCGGCCCATGAAGCCGCCCGGGCCGGCACCGCCGGGGGGCATGAGCATTCCCGGGCGGCGGCCTTCTTCGGGGCGGCGGCCGTCCTCGGGAGGTGACTCAGGGCGGCGCCCTTGTTGAGCAGGATCATCCAGGCGGCGAAAATCCGGGCGCTGCTGATCCTGTGCTGGACGCCGGCCCTCTTCGGGCGCCTGAGCAGACGTTTGGGGGGTGATGCTGACGGACAATGTGAGAACCAAGGCGGCGAACACGGGCTTCATGGGGTGATTCTTTCGGAAGATGGATGAGCGATCATCTGAGAACATAAACCCCGGCGACTTGAATAAAACGCCGAAAAAAGTGGATTTGCGACCAGTTTTGGTTTGATTTTCCGCCACCGACCTGGAAAATCACTCAAAGGTATTAATAAATAGCACCAACAATGCTGTCAATAGTTAACCACCTAAAATGATACGGCCCCTTTCAAACCTCAAACAGCTCCTCACGTTTCCCCCATCCCTGCGCCCACTCGCTGACGTCGCCCTGCAGGCAGCCCTCGATCTGGCGATTCCCTTCCGATGTACACTCTGTGGTCAGACGGGCGTGGCCCCCGGCGGTCGCTGGATCTGTTACTGCCAGAACTGCACCGCTCAGCTCAGTGTCCTGCCAGCCCACCGCTGCAGGTTATGCGCGGCCGAAGTCGGCCCGTGGTCGACCACGGCCACCGGGTGCGTGCACTGCCGCGGCCGCGCGCTGAAATTTAAGTCGGTTGTGTGTCTGGCCATGTACAAAGACCCGCTCCGGCAGGCTCTGTTGTCGGCAAAGTGGTCATTTTCGGCCGTCCCCATGCGTTCGCTGGCCCGACTGCTGGCCACTGCCCGGCTGGATCATCTGCACTCGCTGCAGATCGACCGCGTGGTCCCCATTCCTCAGCACTGGAGGCAGCGTCTGGTGCGACACTTCAACCCGGCCTGGGTGATCGCTGAAGAACTGGCAAAAGCCCTGCGGGTTCCCTGTGACCCGCATATCCTCCGCAAATCCCGCCGCACCCGGCCGCAAAAACGCGTCTCCCTCGCGCAGCGTGCCCAAAACCAGCACAACGCTTTTGACGTCACCTGCCCCGCTGCCGTCTCCGGCGAAAGACTCCTCCTCGTCGACGATGTGCTCACCACCGGCGCCACCTGTTCCGAAGCCGCCCGCTGCCTGCTCAAAGCCCGGGCCGCTGAATGCCACGTAGCGGTCATCGCCCGCGTTCTCGACCATTCCGCGTGAACAAAAAATCACCATTTCACGCCGGCTACTATCGATTTTTTCAACGAATCCCGCTGTGAATTTCAAAAATCCACGCTCGATGTTCCAACGTTTCCCATACCCTTCTGCAGAAACGCCTTGTTTTTGCAGCCCGGAAGAAAATCGGCCGATGACAATTCCTGCCGTCGGCCTACATTTCCGCGGGCCGCAAGGTATCCGCGATGGCAATTCGTACACCAGCTTAAGGATCTTTCGATGATCATGGGGCGTGAGGCGGGCGAGACCGAATCGATCGACGCATCATGGCTGCTCGAACAGGTTGCAACTCTGGAAGGCAGTCACGCGGACCGCTCACGGATTCGTCGCGCCGTGGACGAAGCCGCCCGCATGCTGTCCGACATGAACGCGGACACTGGCACCAGCTGGCATCGCTGGCTTATAGAAGCTTCGCACAGCCTCGGCTACGTCAGCCGGATCATTGATGGCGAACTGCATGAACTCACAGGCCTCGCCAGCGATGGCGTCGTGGTCGTGGTGCGTTCTGCCGACGGTGCAGTCTGGCGAGGTTTTACAGGCACCGGCGGTCGCCACCTGCAACTCCTGCAGCCGCGCAGCGCCAAACCCATCACCCAAATGACTCGCCGAGCACTGGAATCACGGCTGCGTTCAGAAGGATTCGGCGGAGTTCAAAGATGTGTGGTGATCGAGCCCAAAACGATTGATACTCACGACGGCGTTCAGGGCCCCGACCATCATCGCACGCCACTGTCCCGTCTGTTCAGCCTGCTGCGTGCAGAGCGGACGGATATCGGGGTGATTTTCGTGTTCGCGCTCGTCACGGGTCTGCTCAGCATGACCACCCCGCTGGCGGTCGAAGCGCTCGTGAACACCGTTGCCTTTGGCCGGGTGCTCCAGCCGGTGATTGTGCTGTCGCTGATGCTGTTTGCGTTTCTGCTTTTCAAAGCTGCACTCAAGGCCATGCAGACCTGGGTCGTGGAGATCATCCAGCGACGATTATTTGCGCGTCTGGCAGCCGAACTCTCGTGGCGACTCCCGCGAGCCCGCATCGACGCTTTTCATGGTGCCTACCCCCCTGAACTGGTGAATCGTTTCTTCGATGTGGTCTCCGTGCAAAAGGTCGTCTCTGCACTGCTGCTCGACGGAATTTCACTGGTGCTCAGCATGCTTGTCGGCATGACAGTGCTCGCCTTCTACCACCCGTATCTGCTCGCGTTCGACGTCGTGCTGATCGGCCTGATGGTCTTCGTCTTTCTGCTTGGGCGTGGTGCGGTCAACACCAGCATCCGGGAATCCCGATCAAAGTATGCCATGGCCGCCTGGCTCGAGGACCTCGCGCGGTGTCGCACCACTTTCCGCTACGACGGAGCGGCCGAATTTGCACTCGAAAAGTCCGACCGCCTGATCTTCGAGTACATTTCGGCGCGCACAAAGCACTTCGGGGTGCTCATGCGACAGCTGCTCGCCATTCTGCTCATCCAGGCCATCACCAGCACTGCCCTGCTCACTATCGGCGGCTGGCTCGTCATCACCGGCCAGTTGTCGCTCGGACAACTCGTCGCCGCGGAGCTCATCGTGGCCATCGTCGTCGACTCCTTCGCAAAGCTCACCAAGCACATCGAAAGTTTCTACGACGTGCAGGCATCAGTTGATAAAATCGGGCATCTGCTCGACCTGCAGGTCGAACGCCCTGACGGACTGCTCACTCTCCCCGCAGGCGCCGGCCTCGTTGCACAGGACGTTGCTGTCCACGACCACGAGGGCCACGTCTCGCTCGGGCCGGTCTCATTCACAATCCGTCCGGGGGAACACGTCGCCATCACCGGCGAAGCCGGTTCCGGAAAAAGCCTGCTCCTCGATCTGCTCTTCGGCCTCCGCGAGCCCGAACAGGGCGCGATCAGTCTCAACGGCGTGGACCCCAGAGACCTGCGTCCTGATGTGCTGCGACGTCGAGTTGCCATGGTGCGTGACCTTGAAATCTTTGATGGCACCATCGCAGAAAACGTCCATCTCGAGCGTCCGGATATTTCCATCGCCGATGTCCGCACAGCCCTCGAAGTTGTTGGTCTCCTGCCGCGAATCCAGCAACTCCCCGAAGGCCTCAACACTCCGCTCAGCCCCTTCGGCACACCGCTCACTTCAAGCCAGTGCCGCAGGCTCATGATTGCCAGAGCGATCGTCGGTCGCCCCGAAATCGTGCTCATCGACGAAGTCCTCGATTCGCTCCCCGATCCCGAGGCCGAATCGATCCTCCGCAAAATCCTCGCTGCTGACAATGCCTGGACAATCCTCATAGTGACCTCACGCCCCCAGCTCCAGCGAATGCTTAATCGCGTCCTCGAACTCCATCCCGCAAAAGACCACGAAGCCAGTCGCACTCCAGCACACTGATTTCACAGGGAATTCCATGGCCATCCCGACTGTCACAACCGATCGTTCCATGCATACCGTCGCTGCCGGTGACCGCCGTCGCTCGATTCTCGCCCCGACAGCCTTCAGCTCAGCACTCATGCCCTCCCTCCAGCTTGTGCGCTCGTCCCGGTTCGTCCGCCGAATCGCCTTCTGGCTGCTCACCCTGCTTGTCGCCACCACACTGTTCATGGCCTTCGCCCCCTGGCAGCAAACGGTCACAGGCGCTGGTTTTGTCGTCGCCTACGCGCCTCGCGATCGTCAGCAGGTCCTGGAAGCCACCATCGAAGGACGTCTCGTCCGCTGGAACGAAAACCTCGTCGAAAACTACCGCGTCACAAAGGGCGAATTCATCGCCGAAATCCGCGATCTTGACGCCGAATACTCCGCACGCCTCGAAGGCCAGCTCGAAAATACGGCCGTCATGCTCGCTGCCTCACAACGCATCGTCGAAGCCACCCAGGGACAGCTCACCGCCTACCGCGACGTGCAACAGCAGATCACTCGCGCACAGGATGCCTACGTCGATGCCGCCATGGAAAAGGTGGCCGCAGCCGAACAGAAACTGTCACTCGCCGAAGCCGCGGTCCCTCAGCTCCAGGCCGCTCACGACCGCGCAAAAATGCTCTACGAGCAAAACAATATCGCACTCGAAAAATTTCAGGAAATCGAACGCAAACTGCTCGAATCCCAGGCTAAAGTCCGCGAAGAAACCGCGAATGTTGCCGCCGCCAAAGCAGACCTCGTTGGTAAGCAAAGTGATCGCCTCGCCTACATCCAGAAGGCCTCGGCCGACGTCAGCTACTACGAAGGCGCCCTCGATAAGGCACTCTCAGAAGTCGCCAAAATGGAAAAAGAACAGTTCGAAATGCAGTCCAAAGTTGCGCGGCAGAATACCCAGATCATCACAGCCCCCTTCAGCGGCTTCCTTGTCGAACTCAGCCCCAACATCGGTACTCAACTCGTCAAAAAAGGAGATCCCATCTGCCGGATTGTCCCGGATACAAAAGACCGGGCCGTACAGATCTGGCTCGATGGCAACGATGCACCGCTCGTCAATCGGGGAGACCACGTCCGCCTCCAGTTCGAAGGCTGGCCCGCCATACAGTTCGCCGGCTGGCCTTCAGTCGCTGTCGGAACCTTCGGAGGTACTGTCGCTGCCGTTGATATGATCGATAACGGAAAAGGAAAATTTCGCTGCCAGATCCGGCCGGATAACGCAGGCGAATGGCCCGACGAGAGATATCTTCGCCAGGGCGTCCGAGCCAACGGCTGGGTGCTCCTTGAACAGGTCCCCCTGTGGTTCGAATTCTGGCGGCAACTCAACGGCTTTCCTCCCGCACTCGACGACCCCTCCGTCGCAGCAGCCATGGGAGACGACAAGTCAGTCATGGGGCCCGATGGCAGCAAAGGTCAGGGAAAAGGCTCGGGTAAAAAATCCTCCGACAAGTGACTCCCCGACCCACCATCACAAATGCTGCGATCCGAAATACCTCTCAGATTCAAGGCACCCGTGCACCGATTTTTCTGCATCCCAGCGGTTCTGTATGTCTTCACTCGTACATCAACAGACAATCGCCCGCAAGTCCGCACGACGCCTGTTTCCGCTGTCATTCGACCGTCTCACCCCAACCGCATCCGCTCTGCGGTCAGCAGCAGAACAGAACTGACGGCAACTCAACTCCCGCAACACACCGTGCTCAAATCGCGCGGCTGAGAACTGTGCCGGCAGGGCGAAACGCCCGCGGGCATACTGGCAGCTCATGTCAGGCTGATGGAACGCGTCTGCCTCGCCTCAAACACACCCATGCTTCTGCGCGACCATCGGCTTCTCATTCCTCACTCGCCCTCCCTCTCGTCCTCACCCTGGAAACCACAACTTTTCCCGCCCCGGACTTTTGCCGCACCTCTGTCCCGTCTACAATACGGCTCCACAGTTCGCTCAGGCTCTATCCCTCCGGTCCCAGGAAACTCCTTCCATGAATCTCAAAATTGCTGCATTCGTATTTGGTGCGGCTTTGTCGTGGGGCGTGTACGTCCCGATTGTTCACGAAGCCACTTCTCGACTGGGCAGCAACCTGCGGGCCTTTATTCTGGTTGGGGTGGCCTACTTTCTCGTTGCAGTGCTGGTTCCCACAATCCTGCTCATGCTGCTCAAAGCCGACCCCACCGCCAGGTTCCCTGAAAAGCTCAACTGGAACACCGGCAGCGTCATCTGGGGTCTGCTTGCCGGAATGTCCGGAGCGATTGGTGCTCTGTGTGTGATCTTCGCCACCCGCGACGCCGTAGCGGCTATGGGGCCCACAGTCGGACCGCTGCTGGTCGCTCCACTGGTATTCGCAGGCGCTCCCATCATTAACACGATTTCTTCGTTCACCATCTTCTCGCACGGCAAAAAGTTTGAAATGCCAGGTCCGCTGTTCTTTCTGGGACTGCTCATGGCCGCCGGCGGGATGGTGCTGGTGATGGTTTTCAAGCCGAAAGCAATCGGTGGTCCGGCGGGTGGTGCCGCGCCGCCCGCTGCCAATGCGCCTGCAGAGGCTGGCGCACCAGCGAAGCTCTGAAGACCCGGATATCGAAATCAACCGGCCCGACGCCTCCTGCCTGCCAGCACAGGCTTCCGCAGTGGAAGGTGTCATTCAGCATTTTTCACAACATTCAAGGACAATCGTGATGGCAGATTTGCGTAAATGTGCAGTGTCTCTGAAGGGCAACCCCGTGGATCTTGCCGGGGCCGCACTGGCTCCGGGATCGAAGGCGCCTGATTTTTCTCTGCAGAGCACCGGACTCGAAGAAGTCACGCTGGGTTCTTCCGCTGGCAGGGTCCGGATCATCGCCACCGTCCCGTCACTGGATACTTCTGTCTGCCATGCAGAAACAAAGAAGTTCAACGACCAGGCCACTTCGATGCCTCAAGTCGAGATCCTCGTGGTCAGCATGGATCTCCCCTTCGGCATGAAACGCTGGTGTGGCGCTGAAGGCGTCGATCGCGTGAAGGCCCTCAGCGCCCATCGCTGCTCCGGATTCGGTGAAGACTACGGCGTGCTCATCAAGGGCGGTCCGCTCGACCGCTGCCTCTGCCGCGCTGTATTCGTTGTCGACGGCCACGGGACGGTGGTTTACGCCGAATATTGCAGCGAAATCGCTGAGCACCCCAACTACGACGCAGTGCTCGCCGCTGCCAGCAAGGCCGCTCACTGAACATGGCTTCTCTCAATGCCCGCGAACACCAGTTCGGTGATCTGCAGACCATCGTCATCGATTCGCTCCCGGCAAACACACCACCAGCCCTGCTGGTGGTGCTCAGCCATGGCTTCGGCGCATCCGGCGATGATCTCGCGGGCCTTGGGGCACAACTGCTGCAAACGATCCCGGAACTGGCTGCCTCTGTGCGTTTTGTCTTCCCCGCGGCACCACAGGACCTTGCCGAATATGGCATGCCGGGTGGTCGAGCCTGGTGGCCGATCAACATGGCCGCTCTGATGCAGATGCAGCAGACCCGCGACTACTCAAAGCTCACACAGCTTCGCCCCCCCGGCATGACCGAAGCGACAGCACAGCTCGCCACCGCCATTCGGGAAATGCAGCAGCAATGGGGCCTGCAGGACAATCAGCTGGTCATCGGTGGCTTTTCTCAGGGAGCTATGGTGAGCACGAATCTGGTGCTCGATCTGCCCCTGCATCCTGCTTTGCTCGTCATCTTCTCCGGCACTCTGCTCGACCGCGATCACTGGCAGGAACTCGCCCGGCGTCACGGGGGTTGCCCGGTGCTGCTTTCGCACGGTTCCACCGACGAAATTCTCCCGCAGGCCGCCGCTGAAGAGCTCCTGCAAGTCCTCCAGAATGCCGGATTCTCGCTCCAGGTGTGCCGTTTTCGCGGTGGGCATACCATTCCGGGGAATGTGCTCTCGGCCTTCAGCGAATCGCTGATAAGACTCCTTCCGGAGCGGACATGCTGAGTGACGGCGGTCAACGGAATCGCACCGATTTCACGCGTCGCGCGGTACGTTTCACTGCCGATAGCGGCATGCTGGTGGTGCTCGTTCTTCTGGCCATCATTTTCAGCCTGCTGACGCTCAAACCGCAGACCCCAGGCGGCGCTGCGGCAGGGGTGGAGGTCGCCACTGAGATCCTCCAGCGATTCGGCAGTCACGGCAAGGTGCTTGTTATCACAGCGGCCGGACGGGCGGATGAAGAGTTCGCCACAGCGGCTGCAGAGACGCTGAAGGACGCCGGAGTTGTCGACATTCACGTCGCCCGCGGCAACCCAGCGATGGCGCGAAGAGCGTTCAGCGAACACCATGATGCCATGGCTGTCGCCATCACTGGCACAGCTGCTCGCTGGGATATCGTCAGAACGGGGGCTCCGCTGCCGGAAGACCGGATGATCGTACCGCGTGAACGTCTCTGGCCGGACTTTCTGAAGCTGGACAACCTGCTGGGGGTCGCTGCACAAACCGCCATTTATGCACTGATCGCCATTGGCATGACAATGGTGGTAATTCTTCGCGAGATTGATTTGAGCGTTGGTTCGCTGGCAGCGCTCGCTTCAGTTACCGCCACGGTATTCATTCGGGATGTGGGCGGCGGAGCGACAGCCTCGGGCCTGATGGTTGCCGTCGGCTGCCTGCTCGCACTGGCGGTCTGCGGAAGCGCAGGGGCCATCAGCGGCCTGCTGCTGACGCGCGCACGTCTGCCTTCCTTCCTCGTCACGCTCGCTGTGATGCTGATCGCCCGCGGCCTTGCCCAGCGAATCTCCGGTCAGGAATCCATCAACCAGCTGCCGCCCTTCTTTCGCGAAGCCGGCGGTGGCTCAATTGCCGGCATACCCAACCCGATCTGGCTCATGCTGCTGTTCTATACCGCAGCCCACCTTGTTATGTCCCGCACTGTTTTCGGTCGCATGCTGTATGCCATCGGCGGTAACCCTGAAGCAGCACGACTCTGCGGAATCCCCATTAACCGTATCCGAATCTGCGTATTCACGCTCAGCGGAATGCTGGCGGGTTTCGGCGGACTGCTGCTGTCATCCCGGCTGAATGCAGGTGACCCCAAGTATGGTGAAATGTATGAGCTGGAAGTGATTGCTGCTGTGGTCGTCGGCGGCACCTCGCTCATGGGCGGTGAAGGCCGCATGACAGGAACGCTTGCCGGGGCCTTCATCATCGCTGTAATTCGCAACGGCATGAACCTGCTCGGCGTGCAGTCATCCAACCAGAAAATCGTCCTCGGTGTCGTGCTGCTGGCGGCGGTCTTTGCTGATCAGCTCAAACGTCACTGGCAGCAGCGCATGGAACGGGGCTGAATAACGACGACCCGAGTACACTCCTGCAGCAACCCGGGGTGCGACTCGAGAGTCTGATCAATGGCCACCCGATCATGCGATTGGGGGGAGTCAGCGTGGCTGCTGGAACCCCGGCAAGGCGTGAGGTCACGTGCGTCTGTCACGGTGTTCCTCGCCCGGTTCAGGGATTGCGATGAGGAAATTGCTGATCGATGAATTCAGGGTGGATGGCAGATGCCTCCGACAACCGCGGCACCTCTGAATTCCAATCCAATCCACTCCTTTCCCCCGCGCTTTCTCACCGGCTGCGCTTGCTTCGACGTCACCAGTCCGGCACAATTTTCACCAGACCTTCCACCCCCAACCGTACGCGAAGACACCGCCATGCCCCGCCATCAGCAATCCCACTCGGCCCGCCATGCGCCATCGCTCCTTCTGTGGACTGCGCTGGTCTTCGTCTTCACAGCCCCCGCAACCACTCACGCCGACGACGAGATCCGCTATTCGACCAACATCGCCCCGCTGCTCAGAACGTACTGCTCTGCCTGTCACAATCGCACTGAAGCCAGCGGAGGCTTCTCTGTCCTGTCCCCGGATGAACTGCTCAAAGGAAGCGCCGACGGGCCCGTGATCCGTCCCGACAAGCCTGAATCCAGCCGACTGCTCGCCGTCATCGCCAGCAGTGGCGACGATCACATGCCACCAGCTGATCAGCCTCAACCCACACGGGCCGAAGCAGACCTGCTCCGGCAATGGATTAACGATGGTGCGAAGTTTGATTCCCGGATTGCTCTCCTTCCATCCCTGCCTGCGGTCAGGCCCCGTGCTCCCCGTCCGGCGCTCCCAACCGCTCTGCACATCAGCACCGACGGAACACAGCTGCTGCTAGGGAAATTTCGCAGCGTTGAAATTCTGCCTTTCACCGCGTCTGCAGATGCTCCCGCGTCCGCATCCGCTGCGGCAGTTTCCACCTCCCTGTCCATCCCGGACGGTAAGGTGACCGACGTGCACTTCAATCGCGATGGCTCACGTGTGCTTGTCGCCGCCGGCACTCCGGGCCTCGCCGGTCGCGCGATCATGGCGGCTGCCGCTGATGCCACGGTACTCGCCGAATTCACTGGAGCCACCGATATTCTATACTCCGCCGCATGGTCCCCCGACGAATCCCTCGTTGCCACCGCGGGATACGATCGCATTATCCGTCTCTACCACGCCGACTCCGGAAAGCTGATCCGCGAAATCACCGGACATAACGGGGCCATTTTTGATTTGGCCTTCAGCCCGGACGGTTCCCTGCTGGCATCCGCAAGTGCTGATGCAACGGTCAAGATCTGGCAGACTACGACCGGCGAACGCTTTGACACGCTCAGCCAGCCCCTCTCTGAACAGTCATCGCTCGCCTTTCACCCCGACGGCAACTCAATCTACGCCGTCGGCGCTGACAGTCGCATTCGCCAGTGGAAGATCATCTCCCGCTCCAAACCCGAAATCAATCCACTGCTGGTCTCCAGGTTTGCCCACGAAGGCGCCGTCAGCCTGCTGCGGATTTCGCACGACGGTCAACTCCTCGCTACAGCCTCCGATTCAGGTTCAGTCAAGCTCTGGCACGCCGCTTCGGTCACGGAACTCGCCGCTCACAGTTTTCCCGGTGACGCCGCGATCTGCCTCGAATTCACACCTCAGCGTTCTCTCCTGCTGCTCACTCGGAGCGGTGCGCGGCACCTGCTGCCGCCGCCTGATTCGACGACATCAACTGCAACGATCGCCGATGCCTCCGCGACTGGCAGCAAACCCATCCCGATCCCTGCAATGACCAGTGCGTCGGCTCCGCTGGCTGCAATCACCGAAGTCGAGCCCAACAGCGATCTGACGGTCGCTCAGCCCGTCCCCTTCCCAGCAGAGATCACGGGGATCCTGCATGACCCCTCCGCACCTCAGCCCGATGCAGACCTGTTCCGCTTCCCGGCCCGCAGGGGGCAACAGGTCCTCGTGGAAGTTGTCGCCTCCCGCAACAAGTCCCCGGTCGATTCCCGGGTTGAAATCTTCACCCTTGACGGACAACCCGTGCTCCACATGAATCTGCAGGCGGTTCGTGATTCGTGGTTCACCTTTCGCGGCAAGGATTCAGACACCAGCGACGATTTCCGGATGTTCAACTGGCAGGAGATGGAACTCAATGAGTACCTGTATGCGGACGGTGAAGTCGTCCGCCTCTGGCTCTATCCCCGCGGCCCCGACTCCGGTTTCAAAGTTTATCCCGGCTTTGGACAGCGTCACACGTGGTTCAATACCACACCCGTGACACACCCGCTGCAGGGCCCGGCCTTCATCGTGGTTCCCAAAGCTCCGGGCGAACCCCTCACCAATACCGGTCTGCCCGTGTTCCCTCTGTACTCCCAGAATGACGACGACCCTCTGCGTCAATGGGGCAGCGATTCCCGGCTCGTATTCAACCCGCCGGCTGACGGTGAGTATCTTGTGCGGATCGAGGATGCCCGGGGATTCCAGGGCCCGGACTTCAGCTACCAACTCAAACTTCGCCACCCGAACCCGGACTTTTCCGTCGCTGCCAGCACTGCCGAAATCAAGGTGCATCCTGGCACCGGTCGGGAAATCATCTTCACAGCCACGCGACTCGACAGCTATGCCGGTCCCATCGAAATCACCGCCCGCAATCTGCCGGCCGGCTTCACACTTTCTGACCCGGTGATCATTCAGCCCGAACAGCGTCAGGCTTTCGCAGCGCTGATCGCCGCCCCCGATGCGGCGGCTCCTTCCCCGGAAGCAGTCGCTGCCATTCGCTTTGTGGCCCGCGGGGAGCGCGAATCCGGTGGTCAGCCGCTCGAACACGAAATCGGCGGACTGAAAACGCTTGAAATTCTGCAGAATCCCGGCATCCGCGTGATTATCCGCACTGACGAGCAGCGCAGGGTCGGCAACAGCGAACACACCCCAGAGCTCACGGTCACCCCCGGAACAACGCTCAAAGCCTGGCTCAGCGTGGAAAGAACAGACCACAAGGGGCTGGTCGAATTCGGCAAAGAAGATTCCGGTCGCAATCTGCCGCATGGTGTTTTCGTTGACAACATCGGACTCAACGGACTGATGCTGCTGGATGGACAGACGGAACGCGAAGTATTCATCACGACAGCCCCCTGGGTACCTGAACAATCCCGCCCGTTCTACCTCAAATCCAGCGTCGGTGGCGGCATTACGACATTGCCAGTGATGCTGCACGTGCGTAAAGGGGACCACGATGCAGCCGGTCGCTGACACGCCCGTTGAGGACTTCGAATCGCTCTTCCAGGGCCATCCGCAGGACATCGAGAGGCGGATGGTGGCCCTGCGTCCGAAAGCCGCCGGCCATCCCGACGTCACACTGGCTCCCCGGATCGAAACCCGCATCGCTCTCGCCCAGGCCATGCTGGGCCGCCACGAAGACTCCCGTCGCACATTTTATATCGCCGACGGAATGCGGGGGGCTGATCAGCCATCAGTAAGGATTCAGCTGCAACTGACGCTGGGACGACTGCTGCACCAGGAAAACAAACCAGGGGATGCTTATATTGTATTTGTTCAGGCCTGGAAGTTTGCGTGCAGGCATTCCATGGACGGACCCGCAGTGGATGCGGCTCATCTGATCGCCAACGTCGTCGAAAAACCTGCTACCCGGGTTTACTGGAACCAGACCGCTCTGAAGCTTGCACAGGCCTCCACTGACCCCGAAGCCCGGGCGTGGATCAGCGTGCTGTACAACAACCTTGCACAGTCATACATCGCGGATTCCCGGTTCACCGCGGCTCAGGAATCATTCACAGTCTGTCGTCAGCTGGCTCTTGCCGAGAACAACAGCATCGTCGAACGTGGAGCCCGATGGGGCATCGCCCGCGCTCTGCGTGCGCTTGGCGGGACTGCTGAGGCAATTGTCATGCAGCACCAGCTGCTCAGCGAGTACAGCGAGCTGGAAAGAACAGGGGCGTTGCCAATTGCACTCATTCGCATGGGACGGGGGCTGGTTCACGAAGAACTTGCCCATCTGTCCACCACCACCGGGCCTGAACTCGCTGCCCGCGCACTGGAAGATCTCAGCTGCTGCAGATGGGTCATGTGTGCAGCAACGGCCGATCGCTGGGTAAAGCTCGCGTCTATGGCCCTGCAGCAGCCGGGCTTTGTGTTCACCAGCCACATCTGTGAAGGTCCGGACTCCCTCCCGGCGAAAGAAGTCGATCTCAACGCCTTCATTGTCGGTCTCAGTATTAAGTACAATCTGCAGTGTGACGAAATACCCGGACTTGACGTGGTCCAGGTACGCTAAGCCTCTTTTCCGAACATCACCCCAAACCTCCATGCAGAATCCCCATGACATCCCCTTTCGCCCGGCTGCTGTTCATCCTTGCAGTCCTTGGCTCGTGCTTCTGCCCCGGTTCCCGGGCGATCGCTGTCCAGCCTTTGCAGGCCAGGCCGCACATCGTAATTTTCGTCATCGATGACCTGGGTTATGCCGACGTCGGTTTCAATGGCGGCCGTGAGATTCAAACGCCTGCCATTGATGCACTCGCAGCCGAAGGAACAGTGCTTGCCGCTCACTACGTCCAGCCGGTCTGTTCACCCACCCGCGCAGCACTCCTGACCGGGCGTTATGCCACCCGCACCGGTGTCTACACGATTGTCCGTCCCAACGCCCGCTGGGGACTCCCGCTCGGCGAACGAACACTCGCCGACGCCCTGCGTCAGGCCGGCTACACCACCGCCATCACCGGCAAATGGCATCTCGGTGAATACATCCCGGCCCTGCGCCCGACTGCACGCGGCTTTGATCACCAGTACGGGCATTACTTCGGCGCCATTGACTATTATCTCCACAACCGTGACGGTCAGGCTGACTGGTACCGCGACGACAAACCGCTCAGTGAAGACGGCTACAGTACTGAACTGATCGCTGCCGAAGCCTCGCGCCTGATCGCTCAGCACAAACCCGTCGCCGACTCAAAACCACTCTTTCTGTACGTACCCTTCAACGGCGTGCATGCGCCGCTGCAGGTTCCGGAAAGTTACCTGCAGCCCTACTCCGCACTGAAAGGGAACCGCCGCACCTATGCTGGAATGCTGGCGGCCGTGGACGTCGCCATCGGCCGCATCACCGCGGCTCTGCAGGCTGCCGGGATGCTCGACAACACGCTGGTGCTGTTCACTGCCGACAACGGCGGACCGTCGCCCGGCGTCGTCACCAGCAACGGAGACTTCCGCGCCGGAAAGGGAACACTGTACGAAGGCGGCGTGCGTGGCTGTGCGTTTGTCCGCTGGCCCGGAAAAATTCCGGCTGCCACCCGCAGTGAACAACCTGTGCATGTCATCGACTGGTTCCCCACACTTGTTCGATTCGCCGGCGGTTCGCTGGAACAGCCCGAACCCATCGATGGACTGGATCTGGCACCCATGCTGATGGAGGGCAAGCCCAGTCCCCATGACTCGATTCTGCTGGTGCAGTCTCCCCGGCGGGCGGCCGTCCGCGCCGGCGACTGGAAGCTCATCCAGTCCCGCGATTCCGCAGACGTCAACGCCAGCCCGGATGGAAAGTCTGCGAAGAAAAGCAACGGCAAAGCGGCCAGGAAAAAGAAGGCCGGTCAGGCAGATTCGCCAACGGCGGCCGAAACCGGTCCGGAATTGTATCACCTTCGTGAAGATCCGGGCGAAAAAAACAACGTCGCCTCTGCCCATCCGGACGTCGTCGCTCGACTCAGTCGACAACTGGATCAATGGCTGCAGAACGCTGTTCCGCCGGGGAACCCCACAGAACCATGAAGCCTGCAGAAGCCTCGGTCTGTGATCCGCGCATCGACGGCCGCTCGAGGCTGCTGCTGGCCAGACTGCTGTTATCAGCAGCACTGCTTTCCGGCTCGTTCCTGCCGGCGAACAGTGCGCAACAGATCGCCGCGGGAGCACCTGCTGCGCCACAGGTGACGCTGGCCTCACTGCAGCAGCCGCGGGGCGATGATGCGGCCACCGAGCGACTGCTGAAATCCCTTCGCCGACAGCCACGGCCGGGTGCGGCCTTCGATCGACTGGTGCAGCAGCTTGAACAGTCGGGAAAACTCGCAGACAGCATCGCCCGGCTCCGTGCAGACATGCAGTCCGCACCTCCCGATGACGACGGCTCCACTGCTGTCATCCTCGGGCTCTTCGAACTTCACGCTCACCGCCGGGACTCCGCCCGGACTGCGTTGACTGCTGCTGCCAGGCTGCGACCCCGCGATCCCGTGGTGTTCTGGCTGCTGGGATCAGTGACCCTGCAACTCGGGGATTCTGCGGTGGCCATCGACGCCCTCGAAACGGCTCTGGCACTGAAGCCGTCTGCGGCTGATTTGCCCGGCATCGCGAGGGATCTCACGACTGCTCTCCGCGGTGCCGGTCGGTCTTCAGAAATCGCCACCGTCTGGACGCGTGCTGAAGCTCTCGACCCCGACAACCTGCGATTGTGTGAGCAGGCTGCAGTGGCGCTCCGCAATGCCGAACTCCCGCAACAGGCACTCACGCGGTTTCAGCGACTGGCGAAAGAACTCCAGGACCCGTGGCGACGAAACCAGGCGCGGCTTGCAGTCGCGGACGTCAAACGCCGGCTTGGTCAGGCTCAACAGGCACTCGCTGACGAAGAAGCCATCCTTGACGACCTCGATCCCGACAGCTGGCAGACTCGACAGCTGCTGGATCGCATCGAAGACGGACTTCTTCAGGCCGGCAGGGCCGATGATCTGCAGAAGCTTCTGAACCAGCGGCTGGAACGGAGTGGCTACGAGGCGGAACTGGTCCGGCGTCTGGTCAGACTGCTGCGTCTTCGCAACCGCGACGCTGATGCTCTGCAGCTTCTCGAGCGGCTGCTGCCTGCAGCACCGCAGGATCGGTCGCTGCGACTGCTTCTGATTGCCGAATACACTCGCAGCGGTCGACCGGCCTCGGCCATCGCGCAGTATGAACAGCTCGAAGCCAGCGGTCTGCTGCGTCCTGAGGATCGCGAAGCATGGGGCCGGCTGCTCCTCGCCGGGGCTGGAAAAGCAGAATCCTCCAGCTCCGCCGAACGGGCTCGACAGGCGGCGGTCATCTGGCGTGGCGGCCTCACGGATCCGCCGAGTGCCGGCGAACTGCGGCGGGTCGCTGCACTGCTGCGCGGTGCGGGACTGGTGGCCGATGCAATTCCGCTGCTGGAGCAGGCAGTCAGCCTTGATTCCGCAGATGCTGCGGCCCGCGAACAGCTGGGCAGCTGCCTGCATGCGGTCGGTCGCCGCGATGACGCCTTGCGAGAGTGGCGGGGGCTGGCCGCAGGGGACCGTCGCAGTCCGGAGGCCTTCCGCGAATTGTCTGTCATTCTGCGGGCTCATGGTGAACACCGTGCTGCCATCGAAGCACTTACGGAGGCCTGTGACGTGCTTCCCACCGTGTCCGATCTGCTGCGGCTGGCCAGTGCCCAGGCGGAGTTTCGTGAAGGCACCACCCGGCCGCTCCTCGCTGATTCTCTTGCGGTCCTCAAACACGCCGCAGCCACTGCGGAAACATTCACAGACTGGCAGCGTGTCGTGGAGCAGCAGGCAGCCACGCTGCAGCAGCAGGGGCAGCTGGAGGCTGTGTTGCGACAGCTTCGCGATGCGTCAGCAGTTTCCGCGGCTGGTCCTCCAGAAGCAGAACTTCCGGCAGCAGAACTGTCACTGCCCCCGCGCCTGCTCAGCCAGCTGCACCTTGCACTGCTTGAACGCGCTGCCGGGAATTTCGAACGAGCGTTGCTTGAAGTCCGCCAGACGCTCGCAGCAGCGACTGCGGACCCTGCCGTGCTGCGGCTGGCTGCCGAACTGTCTGCTGCAGCCGGACTGCCTGCGGCGGCCATGGAACTGCATGAACAGCTGCTGCAGCACGATTTGCGCGGCCGCGTAACGCATCTGGCAGCCCTGATGAAGCTCTGCCTCCAGCAGGGTCTGCGGGACAGGGCCGGCGAGTATGCTCGCAGGTTGCTTCAGGCTGCTCCCGAAGACCCTGTGATGCTCACAGCAGCCGCAGAAGTGCTGATTGAATGCGGAGAAAGCGACACGGCTGTTGCTGCACTGGAAGCGGCCCTGCGGCGGCAGCCGGAGGACTCCGCCACTGCTCTTGCGCTGGCATCACTCCTTGCCGCGCAGAACCAGATCGGCCGCGCACTGGATGTTTGTCGGAGTGCTCTTGAACACGCCGTCGATGATCGTGCACGCACGGAACTTGCCAGGCTGCTGGCTGAGCTCCATCAGCAGCTCGACAGCCCTCCGGAAACTTTGCAGTGGCTGGAAGACCGGATCGCTGAAGCCGACGATCTTCAGCGCGGCAGCTGGCTGCGTACACTCGCGGAAATTCACAAAGTATCCGGACAGACTGCGCTCGCCAGCCGTGCCCTCGAACGGTCTCTGCAGCTTGATGGTCCGGACACTGCTGTACTGCTCGATCTGAGCGAACTGGCGCTGCGTCGGCAGGATTCGGCTGCGGCAGTCACGATGCTGGAGCAGATCAGTGCTGCAGAACTGGAGCCTGCCGAAGCGCGGCGACTGCTCGACCTCGCACTGCGTTCCGGTTCGGCAGGTGTCGTCGTGCTGCGCACCTCCGCGGCATTGCCGCGTCTGGAAACAGCCGACCACATCAGTCTGCTCGATCGCCTGCTGCAGCAGCGACGATTCCGCGATGCCGAAGTCGTTGCGGAGCAGGTGCTGAACTCGGGGCGCGAGGCGTGGGAAGTGCGACTGCGACTGGCCGTGGCCCAAAGTCGCAGCGGCCGCGTCGTCGCCGCCACAGCCACCTGTCGGCAGCTGCTGCAAATCTCGCTGCCGCTCCGGACACCGTCCGCCGATGCCGTCCGCGCCCGGCCGGGAAAGGCAAGTCTGCGGCTGCCCGCGGGTGTGCATGCCGCCAGTCCGGAGGCCTGGGACGAAGCGTTCGAAAATTCCACACGGATTTTTCTTGACTTGAGTCCACAGCGTGATCCCGAGGTATTTTCCGAGGGCTGGTGCGAGTCCTTTGCGGTCGCACGACTGCTGGCCGTCACAGGACTGCTCCTTGCAGAAGACCAGTCCGCCACCGCGAATGCTCCTCAATCTCAGGCTCCGCCACCCGTTTCTGCTCGACCAGCCTGGGATGCGTGGGTCCGCAGCCAGCTGAGAGCCGTGGCTCAGCGGCTGCCCAACTGGTCGCTCTCGACGGCCCTGCAGCTGGCCGACGAAGGGGACGCAGGTGCCGGTGCAGATGCAGATCCTGGGGCTGATGCAGATGCTGCCGTACTCAGCACTGCCATACAGCTGTTTGCTCCGGTCGGCAGCCGGCCACTGGTGGATGCCGATGGTCGCTGGCTGGGGATTCAGTGGCGGCGGGTGAGCGAACGTCGCCGGCAGCGAGTTCAGCGACCGGATTCGCGAAAGATTGCCGGAATACAGGCGTCCTTTCGTAATGCTGCTGCACGCGGTGATCTGGAGTTGTGCGAACGAAGTGCACCGGCTGTCGCTGCTGCCTGTCAGCATGGGGAGCAGCCGGCTGCCGCCCGGCAGCTGCTTGAGCACCTGCAGCGGGAGACTGCCACCCCCGCTGAACTGCTCGTCGCCATCTTCCTGCAGCAGGCACTCAGCGAGTACTCGCCGTCTGCTGCATTCTCTGTGGAATCGCGACTGCCGATGCTCAATCGAGTGCTGTCGGCGACAATTTCACCGCTGCAACGGTCAAGTCCCGAAGTGCGTGCACGTGCTCTGCAGCTGCCAGCTGAATGGCTGCAGCAGCTGCCTGCAGATGAATTGACGGTCGTGAATCGGCAATTGATCTGCGACTGGTGGTTGAATCAGCCGGAGGACAGCAATCCGGGAGCCGCCATGGCTGATGCGGACTTCAGCAGCATCAGTGGTCCCGGTACACCGCCAGGCAGCCTCGAACCCTCTGCTGCGTCAGCCGAAGCGACCTTTCAATCCCGCTGCGGGCAACTGCTGCAGGCGTTGCTTCCTGAGGACGAGCGATTGCTGTTGCGGCTGCTGGTGAAACAGGCGCCGCGGGAGGCTCAGCAGGTTGCGGAGTCATCCGCTGCCGTCGCCCGACAACCACTCCGAGCCACAGTTCTGCGGGCAGCAGTTGCCAATGAAGCAGCCGATTCAGCAAATCTGCTGACGGCCACTGAACAGCTTCTGACACTCCGACCACAACACCCGGTGGTCGTTCTGCTGGCAGCTGACTGTCGGCAACGAGCCGGGATGTTTGCCAAAGCGACAGAGCTTTTGCTGCAGCTTCCGCCTGGGCTGCCGGCACTCTCCCGCCAGCGTTCATTCCGACTGCTGGAACTGGCGGCTCTGCAGCGTGACACCGCAGCCCTCGATACTGCAGCGCTGGAACTGGCCGGAATGGAACTCTCCGGCACCGAACGCAGCCAGCTGCTCTCGATGCTCCGCATCTGCGGAACTCCCGGACTGCTGCTGGATCTGCAGCAGCGGCAGTCACCGGTGAACGTGGCGGCGTCGTCTGCCAGCGGGGTCAGGCAGCAGATTCAGCAGTTGCAGCGGCTGGAGCAAACCGGAGATGCGGCAGCTGCCGCTCCGCTTGCGCGTCAGGTGATCATCAGCGGAACGGGTCTGGGTCAGGGAGGCGTCCGTTTTCGCCGACAGCCGGATGCAGCCGCTGTGGCACTCCGCGAACGTGCCTGGGACGTGCTCCGCAGGACCGGTGAACTGGATCGCTGGATTGAACAGCAGCAGAGTTCACTGCGGGGTGCACCGGAATCAGAGTCTGTGCGGCGGCAGTTGACTGAAGCTTTGCAGGCGGCAGGCCGGACGGCTGAGGCAGCAGAGATTCGTGCAGCCGCGGTACAGCCCGCGATGTCTGCTGCCAGTTCCGAGGCCGCCGATATCGCTCCACAGAAGAGTCTTCGCCACATCCCAGACTTTGTCCCGGTTCCCGGCAACGCTCCGGACTGGCTGGGCACCACATGGCCCGCCTGTGGACCACTACCGGTCCGCGTGATTCAGGGGCGGCTCCTGGCGGCGTTTCAGGCCGTCAGTTCAGAGAATCCGGAGGATGGTTTTGAACAACTGCTGGGGATTGAAGAGCAGGACGCCACTCGTGCAGCCGCGTGGCTGGCCAGGCAGACTCCGTCTGCCGACCCCATCTCGCTTTCAGCCCTTCAGCGACTGGCCGTCAGCGCCCTGACTGCGGGTGGCATTCAGCGTTTAACAGCGCGGCGGCTTCAGTTGCTTCGGGAGGATGCCGACCCCGGGCCATCCTGGACCGGCACTCGCGGTCTGCCTGGAGCCAGCGTGCTGGCGGCCACAGCGCGCCGGGGCCCCAGAGACATCCCGGCGCTCCGTCAACAGCTGACTGACGTGCAGAACCTCGCACCCGAAGACAAGGTTCTCATCGAGGTGCTGGCGATTCTGATCGCTGATTGAGTGAAGTACGGCGAATGGCGAATGGCGAGTGGCGAGT
>CAZLOQ010000038.1:0-39740 GCA_964561125.1 uncultured Chitinophaga sp.
CGCAGCCACAGAGTGACAGACCCTCGATCGATCCCCGATGCCGCCGGTACGGTTCGAACGAACACACCGTCAACAGCAGTTGCCGCGGCGGCACCGATTGTCCGACCCCCACGCATGACTCTGGCAGCCGCAGGGACAGACCCTCGATCGATCCCCGAGGCCGCCGACACGGTTCTAACGAACACACCATCGCCAGCAGTTGCAACGGCGGCACCGATTGTCCCGCCCCCACGCATGACTCTGGCAGTCACAGAGTGACAGACTCTCGATCGATCTCCGAGGCCGCCGGTATGGTTCGAACGAATAGACCGTCGCCAGCAGTTGCCGCGGCGGCACCGATTGTCCCGCCGCCGCACATGACTCAGGCAGCCGCAGAGTGACAGACCCTCGATCGATCTCCAAGGCCGCCGGTACGGTTCGAACGAACACACCGTCAACAGCAGTTGCAGCGGCGGCACCGATTGTCCGGCCCCCGCGCATGACTCTGGCAGCCACGAGGGACAGACCCTCAATCGATCTCCGATGCCGCCGGCACGGTTCTGACGAACGCACCGTCGCAAGCAGTTGCAACGGCGGCACCGATTGTCCCGCCCCCACGCATGACTCTGGCAGCCGCAGAGGGACAGACCCTCGATCGGTCTCCGAGGCCGCCGGTACGATCCTGACGACCACATCGTCGCCAGCAGTTGTAACGGCGGCACCGATTGTCCCGCCCCATCGAATGGCTCTCGCAGCTTCGAATCAGCAGAGTGGCAGCCCCGGGATCGATCTCTGTGGGTGACCCGTTGACAAGTGGCGGTGTTCGCCACGACGACGCCATGGCTCTGTCCTCCGATGACCGGCAGGCATCCTTCCTGCGCGAGTCACTTTGGCAGAGTGGCTTGCTCTTTGTCTGTAACGACCAGGATCCTGGCAGCCGGTCTATCCGAATTGGTCATCCCTGAGTGATTCGTGGATGGACGGAATGTCGCCGACAGTGGCGCGGACGTCCCGTCTTATACGTGAAACTCATTAATGACGCTGCGGTGTGCCCTGGATGAGTCGCGCCCTTGCCATGGCATCTTCGGCCTCGAAAATCTTCCCGCAGCGCTGGTAGATCACCGAGAGTTGGGTGAAGGAAAACGCATCGTCAGGCTCAAGCTCCGTGACTTTCTTTGCGTGGTAAATTGCGTCGTCGAATCGCCCCTGCTTTTGCTGGTAAACGGCCAGGGCCATGTGGGTCTGCACATGTTCAGGGAAGCTGACGAGCAGTGCCTTGAGCGCCTCAATACAGGCTTCCAGATCTCCCTGTGACTTGAGTTTGTTGGCCGCATCGTAGAGTTTTGCGGGGGAGTCCTGAGACATGGGGCAGCTTTCCGGGGGGGGACTGGGTTCGAGCACAGACTGGTAATCACACCTGCCCGGATTCTAGCATCAACAGACAGTTGGCAAAGGCTGCCCATCGAGCCCGCGTTCACTGCAGCGGAATTTTCAGCTTCAGGACCGAAGGGTCGGCCGTTCCACGTGAAACACGTTCCGCAGGCACTTGAATGCGTGGCACTGCGGGAGCTGTACGCCGCCGGTCTTCCGGTCTCCGGAAAATCCGCCTCGGCTCGGCAGGCCTAAAAAAAACATCCCGCATTTCTGAAAACGAACTGTCTCCGGAGATTGCTGCGGGTAGGATTACGGGCAGGAGTGACTTTTGACAATCAGATCGTTGAATTGAAACGAGTTATGCGCATGCAGGCGAGGCAGATCGAAGCCCTGTTTGTTGTGGCACTGCTGTGTCTGGGGGCAGTGCTGCGGTTGTGGTGCGGGGAGTTTGAGGCGATCGAGCATTTCGACGAGGGAGTGTACGGGTCGGTGCTGTGGTACGACGCCCGGTTCGGGACGGCCTGGCCCGGCAGAGAATTCTTTGCCCCTGCGGGGTTGCCATTTCTGATTGAGCTGGCGTCCCTGGTACCGGGCTGGTCTGCTCGTGCCCCCTTCATACCTGCTCTGGCATTCGGGATTGTGACTCCACTGGTGTTCTGGTGGACGGCTCGTTTCTGGTTTGGCCGGCCGGCGGGGCTGTTTGTTCTGGCGATCAGCACCTGCTCAGAATTCCACATAATCTATTCCCGCATGGCGCTCACCGACGTGCCGGCACTATGTCTGGTGGTGTCGGCCGTCGCGTTGGGCAGTTTTGCGGTGCATCGCAATTCTGTCCGCTGGTCGCTGGCTGCCGGTTTCCTCTGCGGTCTCGCATGGTGGATCAAGTATACTGGTTGGCTTTCGCTGGCGATTGTGGGCAGCGGAAGTGTTGCCTGGTGGCTGGCAGAAGGCCGAGCGACGCTTTGCGGTCGTCGTCTGGCGGGACTGATGGTCCTGATGGCGTCTGCTGCAGTGGCGACATTTCTTCCTTGCTGGTGGTCGCTGCAGTCGATCGGCGGGTATGCGGCAGTGGCGTCAAACCACGCAGGTTACCTTGCCGGATGGCGGCAGTGGTCAGATCGCCTGAGCGAGCAGCTGGCGTATCAGATGCAGCTGGATGGACTGTGGGGCGCGGTGTCGCTGGCGGGTGGTTTTGTGGTCGCCGCTGTGGCGTCCGGAGTCAGCTGGCTGCGTTCCACGTGGAACGCAGCAGCAATGTCGGGTGCGTCTGCCGGCGCGAGTGGTCTCACGGGTGATCCGCGGCTGGTCGTGAGGGCGTTATGGTTCCGGGTGATTCCGGTGGCCGTCGGATTGGGGCTGCTTTGTCTGCGCATCCACACTCCAGTGATCCTCGGCTGTCTTGCACTCGGCGGGCTGTCGGGGTTGTTTCTCTGGCCCGTCCTCAGCACATCCGCGCGGACGACGCGGCCAGGGATCGGTTGGCGGCCTTCGGTTGAGCCGGGTGAGGGATGTGGTCTCGGTTTCTGGATCTGCCTCGCCTGGGTCTCCGGACTGCTCCTCGCAACGCCATTTTATCAGCCCTATTCACGGCTGATGTTTCCGCTGCTTGGAGGGATCTGGCTGGCGGCTGCAGGGGGCGTCAGCTGGTGGCTGGGATGTCAGCTGCTGGCCTCAGGACAGCCGCAGCGACTCACCGGGGCCGTTCGGGCCTTCCAAATTGCAGGACGGTTACTCATCATCGGGCTCCTGGCTATGGCAGTCGGCGGATCCCTGATCGTTCCGGACGGGAACGGGAATGCCATGGTTGTATCGCTGAGTGACCTTCGGGGGAGTCGGCTGCTGGAGGATCGTCGGGACATTCGTCGGGCAGCACAGGCTGTCGCCGAACGCTGCGTCTCGCATGTCTCCGGGAGTGGGGGGCAGGAGGGTTCTGTTGAGGTCAATACGGTCTTCACGGCCAGCCGTCTGCTGCAGTTGCAGGGGGCGGTGAGTGCAGCAGAATCATTGCCAACCCTGGAACAGCTGCGGAGTGCCCGAGTCGTTCTGTGTGTGTACGGTGAGCCGGCTCTGGCAGGTCACCTTCATGCGCTGGGGATGGCAGCCGTCCCGATTGCTCAGCCAACAGCGGAGCAGCCGGGGGATGGAACAGCCGTGTTCCTGATCTTTGGGCCTAACGCCAAACGAACTCCGGGCTTCTGGGAACGATGGCAAGCAGAGGAATCGCGGTTTGAGTGGGTTGGCGATGTGCTCTATCAGCCGGGCCGGATTACGCTGATGGATCTGTACTCCGCAGAATATCTCTCGGAGCATGCAGAGACTCAACAGCAGCGATTTGAGATTTACCGCGTCCGCGGCTCTGACGGTCGGTGACTCTGGTGCGACCGCTGGAAGGCCCAGGTCGCCGGCTCGTATTCAGCCGTGATAATCCATCCCCATCGTCGGCTCGTACTTTTGACGGCAGGTTCGATTTTCACGAAGATCATGATCAACTGGCAGTCGCGCACCCACCGCAGATTTCACAGGAGCCTCTCATGTCGGCCGGCACAGACTTTCGCGTAATCCCCGAAGCTGATCAGCTGGGACGTCTCAAACGTGACCTTGCCTTTCACCCCGCCGACCCGGCTCGCGCCCGAACGCTCAGCCCCGTGCAGATCGAGGACTACAATCGTGACGGGTTTGTTCGTCGTTTCCGTGTGTATTCGGGCGACCAGATCGCGGATATCCGTCGCTACTTCGATCGCCTGCTCGAGAAAACCATCGCCGCCGGCGGCAACAGCTACTCCATCAGTACGGCCCACATGAAGTACGGCGGTGTCTACGATATTCTCACGAATCCTGTGATTATCGACCACGTCGCTGATCTGCTGGGCGATGACGTCGTCGCGTGGGGCTCCCACTTCTTCTGCAAAATGCCGGGGGATGGCAGGGCAGTGGCATGGCATCAGGACGCCAGCTACTGGCCCCTTTCACCCTCATACGCCGTCACCGTCTGGCTGGCGATCGACGACGCCGACACCGGTAATGGCTGCATGAAGTTCATCGCCGGGTCACAGCACTTCGGGCATCTCACCTGGCGTGAAAGCAGTCCTGAAGAGCATAATGTGCTGGATCAAACGGTGGAAAACGCTGAGTCATTCGGGTCAATTGTCGTTGACGATCTGCTGGCCGGCGAAGCCTCCATTCACAATGACCTGCTGCTCCACGGTTCCGATGCAAACCTCTCCAGTCGTCGCCGTTGCGGCCTGACGCTGCGCTACGCACACGCCTCCGTTCGCGCTGCCATGAACTGGAACGAAAAAGGTGTGGTGGTCCGTGGCAGTGACCCCGCTGGTCACTGGAAAAATCCGCCGCGGCCCACTGTCGAATGAAGTGACCGGCCTCCCGTGTCGGCCCCCGAAGCGAACACGGGAATCTTCACCTGCAAGGCAATTTCAATGGTCATGCTGCAAAGTCATCTTCCCGGATTGCCCGTTCGCCGCGGGAAGGTGCGGGATGTCTACGATCTGGGCGACACGCTGCTCTTCGTCGCCACCGACCGCATCAGCGCCTTCGACTACGTGCTGCCCAACGGCATTCCGCGCAAAGGCGAACTGCTCACACGACTCAGCCGCTTCTGGTTTGGCCTGCTGAATGTGCCATGCCACTTTATCAGTGACAATCCTGCCGACGCCGCCCTGCCGCCCGGAATCGACCTTGCTCCGCTCGCCGGTCGCTCGATGGTCGTCCGCAAAACCGATGTCATTCCGATCGAATGTGTCGCCCGCGGCTACCTCAGCGGCTCCGGCTGGAAAGAGTATCAGCGGTCCGGCACGGTCTGCGGTATCCGGTTGCCGCCGGGACTCCGCGAGAGCAGTCGACTGCCTGAACCCATCTTTACCCCGGCCACCAAGGCAGAATCGGGACACGATGAGAACATCAGCTTTGAACAGACAGCAAATCTGATCGGTCTCCCGCTGGCCCGGCAACTGCTACAGCTCACACTCGAGATCTACTCAAAAGGCTGCGAATACGCCGCAGCCAAAGGCATTATCATCGCAGATACCAAATTTGAGTTCGGACGGATCGGCGACCAGGTGCTGCTCATCGACGAAGTCATGACCCCCGACAGCTCGCGCTTCTGGCCCGCTGATGACTGGCAACCCGGCCGAGGTCAGGCGTCATTCGACAAACAATTCGTCCGCGACTGGCTGGAACAATCCGGCTGGGATAAAAACAGCCCGCCACCAAGCCTGCCCGATGAGGTGGTGCAGCGCACTTCCGAACGCTACATCGAAGCCTGGACCCGACTCACCGGTCAGCCATTCGGATCGTTGCCCGGGTGACCGTGGTTCCCTCAGATACTTCTCACAGCGAATGGCGAATGGCGAATGGACGCGACAGGTTGAATTCACCATGGGACTTTGCGTCGCCTCCGCTGTCATGCCGGTCCGTCAATGCGAAGCTCCGGCCCGTCAACTGACCTTGCGTTTTGTGACAGGCCGATGGAACCGGCCCTGCACGAGGCAAGCCAACAGGGCACCTTCTCGTGCACACGAGACACGCCCCGCCCGCTGCTACCCGCGAAGCAGCGGCAGGATCCTCGCTTCGAAATACAGCCACGACAGCCCGCTGTAAAACAGCCCGCAGCTCACCAGCCCCGCGCGGGAATACCAGCGTGGGCGGAGTGGTTCCGGGAGCAGACGGCAGTTGATCCGGAGAATCAGAAAGGATGTCGTGGCGAGGGCGAGGTTATTCACGTTTGCGATGATGGTCACCATGACTCTTGGGGCATCGGTCGCTGCCAGCATGAACAGCGCGACGAGAAAAGTCCAGATCACGTAGAGGATGAGGATGGCATAGTACACCTGACGAGCCTGGTGATCCTGCATGGAGTTGCGAATCCGCCGACTCCCGCTCCACAGGATATCCGTCCATCGCCGGGCAAAGTCGTCTACGATCGCCATCTGGCTGGGCAGGAAGACCATCAGGCCGGTGAAGATACACAGACCCCACAGCACAGGGGCGTAGTGTCCGAGGTCCGCGGTGTGCAGAATTCCGTCAGCAGCAATGAGTGGCTGGGAGTATTCAAGGTTCCTGCCATACATCGGGGAGTTTTTTGCGAATTCGATTGACATCAGCGCCGGGAGTGCCATGCCCATGAAACAGCCGGGGACCCAGACCAGCCACTGATCAGCCAGAATGTACTTCCACCAGCCGCGCCACGACTTCAGAGACTCATCCGTCACACGAAAGACTTTTCCTGTATGGCTGAGTGTAATTTCGTGGCCACCGACTGCGCTGGCAATCGCACCGACCTGACTTCCCATTCCCCACCCTTTGTCACGAACAAAGTTTCCGTAGGCGGAATTGGAGAGGCCACCGCCACCGGCATAGCCCGCGAACGCGCCGAGCGTGGCGATGTTGACGAGTGAGATTGCCGGGAGTGATCCGGTGTGCCAGAGCGACGTGAAGATGTTTTCGATGCCTTCGCTTCCATTCCCGAGGGTCACTGGCACGTCTCCGAAGCGGAGGAAACCTCCGAACACATTTTGCCATCCGGCGCTGCTGACGAAAAACACCCCCAGAAACAGACAGAACCCCAGAACCACCACGACTTTGGCCGTCATGATCAGTTGCAGCATGTTGTAGACCTTGCCGCCTGCCAGCACCGGGAGGACCACGAGGGCGAGACAGGCCAGTGCCAGGCCATTCACCAGCGCGGCATCGTCGGGCGTGGGCGGGCGATCGAGCCAGACTGTGGCCAGCAGAACTGCAGCGTTGGTGGACAGTCCGGGAATGAGAAAGGTCAGACTGAGCAGTGCTGTGACCGACATCCAGAACAGGGGGCCGGGGGCCAGACGCATGAACCCCGTGAAGACCGGCTCGCCACAGTAGAGGGCGTAGCGACCGCATTCGAGGTTGTAGAACACCTGGGTGAGGATCGCGACGGTGGCGATCCACATCAGCGAACCGCCGTATTTGGCAGTTACGTCCGGGCCGAGGAGCCATTCACCGCCGCCGATCTGAATCCCGCACATGACGATGCCGGGGCCGATGAGCCCGGCAAGGTTGCGCGGTCCCAGCGGCTTCGGGACTGGAAGTTCGCCGAATGTCCACGGCGGAATTCCTGAACCGCTGTCGATCGATGGTTTTTCTGAGCTGCTCACATGGGCCATACGTCTGCTCCTGTCGGGACAATCAGGTACTTACACCCCGCCAGAATAACGCGATGGGGAAACGGCTGGTAGCAGGAGAGTCGGGGACGATCTCAAAAAACTTCAGGAGTCCGTGGCCACCGAGGGCGGCGAGTCGACTTCTCCCCGTAAAAAATCCGCGAACCACACTCCGCGGTCGCTCGCTGAATCGCTGCCGCAACCGTTATCCTGCTCAGCGCTGCTGCCCGCGAATGCTCGCTTTTACCACAACCGCCTCCTTCAGGTTTCCCTGCCATGCTCAACTGGAACAGCAACTCACTCACTCACGGCTGGCAAAAAGGAATTACTGCCTTCTACTACGCGATCGGGATGACGGAAGAAGACTTCAGTCGTCCGCAGATTGGAATTGGCGTTCCTCTGCTTGACGGGAACACATGCAATGTGCATGCCTACCAACTGGCTCAGGAAATTGCAGCAGGTTGTCGGGACGCCGGGCTGCTTGGTTTTCCCTTTGGAACTCCAGGTGTCAGCGACAACATCTCCCAGGGTCACGAAGGGGGCAATGCCAGTCTTCCATCACGAAATCTGATCGCCAACAGTGCCGAGTGCGTCGTGACAGCGCATTGCTACGACGGTCTCATCGGCCTGCACAACTGCGACAAAAACGGTCCGGGCTTTGCGATGGCACTGGCCCGTACCAACTATCCGGGACTGCTGGTCAGCGGCGGCACGATTATGCCAGGCTGCTGGAAGGGGAAGGACATTACAATCCTCGACGTTTATGACTCCCAGGCCGCAGCATCCGTCGGTGCGATGACTCACGAAGAATCCGCCGAAATTATCCGCCGCGCCTGTCCAGGTCCGGGAGGTTGCGGGATCGCTGCCTCATTCAACACGTGGGGTCTGGCGATGGAAGCAATCGGCCTGATGCTCCCTGCCAGCAGTTCAATTCCGGCGGTTGATCCGCTGAAGCAGCAGGAGTGTCGGGAGGTCGGGGCAGCCATGGCCAACCTGCTGAAGCTGAACCTGCGACCTCGCGATATTCTCACCAAAGCCGCTTTCCGCAACGCCGCTGTGACGATCGCTGCTGCCGGTGGTTCCACAAACGGCGTTCTGCATATTCTGGCACTTGCCCGTGAAGCCGGCGTTGACTTTACACTTCGGGACCTGCAGCAGATCTTCCGGGAAACTCCGGTGCTCTGCAGCTTCGCCCCCCGCGGGCCTCGCACCATGGTCGACCTGCACCGCATCGGTGGCACTCCCGTGCTGCTGAAACACTTTCTCGATGCAGGACTCCTTGACGGCTCCTGCATGACGGTCACAGGTCGAACGCTTGCCGAAAACCTGCATGATGTCCCGGCTCCGCCCGCCGGACAGGATCTGCTGGTGACCAAAGAAAACTGCTACAAGCCATTCGCGGATATGCAGGTCTGTTTCGGTAACCTCGCACCGGAGGGCATCGTGTTCAAGGTGTCCAGCATGAAGCAGCCCGCGTTTTCCGGCAATGCCCTCTGCTTCAATGATCCTCGTGATATTGTCCGGGCAGTTGAAGAACGTCGCATTACGCCCGGGAGCGTCATTGTGCTCCGCTATCTGGGGCCTGTCGCCAGTGGAATGCCCGAAGTACTCATCGCCACAGCCGCACTCGCTGTCCCGGAACTTGATGGCCGCATCGCGTTTATCTCGGATGCCCGCGTCTCAGGTGTCTCCCACGGTGCAATCGGCGTTCATTGCGCCCCCGAGGCCATCGTCGGAGGACCAATTGCCTTCGTGAAAGACGGCGATCGCATCAGTTTCGATCTGCTTGCCGGGACCATTCACGTCGACGTCTCAGATGCCGAATTCGCCTCCCGCCGCGCCGTACATCAGGCCCCGGTTCTGAATTCCGTCCGTCGAGGCTACCTGGCCGACTGGTCCGCCACCGCCGCACAGGCCAGCCACGGCTGCGTCAGCCTTGCCCTCCACCCCGAATGCCGCTCGCAAATCTGAATCCAACAATCGCCCCTTTCCAGTCCTCCAAAATCCGCCAGCTCAAGTTTGCTTTTTGCCGATCAGCCGCTATATTCCCTGACCCACGCATGTGCCGGCATCCCCCGGCAGTGCCCCTGAGGGCGATTGGCTCAGTTGGTTAGAGCACTACCTTGACATGGTAGGGGTCACAGGTTCGAGTCCTGTATCGCCCACTAAAACCCTTGAAAACCTTCGGTTTTCAAGGGTTTTTTTATGCCCCCTTCAGCCCTTCCCCGTGGGGGGAAAGGAAAGGGTGATGTGCTGTCTGCACAGAATCAACGCAACGGGAAAGTATCTGCAGCACTGTAGCGCGGCCAAGCTTACTTCCGGGACCACTTTGCTGCAGGCATTCAAGAGAGCCTTCGGCCAGAAGAAAAATAAAGCGGCAGAACGCAAGAATGTCGGAGGGGAAATTCCAGATTTCCAGCAGTTTCAGGTAGCGCGCTGCGTCGTGGTGGCTGCTCAAAGCGATTTCCGTGACGGCCTGTCGAGTGGCTCCGGAGGGAATGAATACTCGACCATCTGAAAGGTCTCCGTCGGAGTCCTTCAGGATATTGATCAACTGCAGAAACTCCCCAAATGCTACAGCAAGTTCCCGCAGGTGCTGAGCGACATCGGGGGGGCAGGAGTGTTCGAGAACGAAGAGGTCGGTGAGCAGTTCGCCGACGATGCCAGCAACGGAATAGCAGTAGAGGCGCAAATCCGAAATGGATTCGATGCTGATCTGCCGCTCTGTCCCGACGCTCCCTGAGAGGAAGGCCTTCATGCCGGTGAGCGTACCGCAGAGGGACCGGCGAATGACATCGGCGTGTGCTGGCGGGAGCTGATGAAACAGATGCAGCAGACGAGGCGTTGCGCGCATCAACTGCTCTACAGCCGTGTCGGAGGGCCAGAGACCGACCAGGTCGCTCAGGTCGGATGGCGACGCGGCTGTGCTCAGGGCCAGTTCCAGCGTGGACAACAGGCGGATCTTGAGCGAGCTGTCGGCGTCTGCTGCATCTTCGATGCTGTCGGCGACGCGGAAGAGCAGATACGTGAGTCCAACACGAAAACGGCGGGCCGGTTCAAGCAGAGGAATCGCCAGCGCGAAGGTGCGGCTGGTCCCTGCGAGCGATTGCTGGAGGAATTCGGCATCGCCCGGAAGAAAATGCCAGACATCTGGTTGAGCCGAAACGGTCATTGTGTGGGGGACCGAGGCAGGGGGAAGGTGGAGATAACCTGCAGAAATCGTATTTTGCAACTGATGTGATGGCAAGCGTGGCCTTGTCTGGTGGTGGGGAAACTTAGTCGCCAGCCCAAAAAAAAGACCCGTTTCCTGGAGGAAACGGGTCCAATGTCAGGTGACCGACAACTGTCGCGGAAATCAGTTGAGGATCTCTGCGGTGTCCTTCACGATCTTTGCGATCGCTTCGTCGGTCAGCTTGCCGGCTGCGAGAGCATGGTTCACCTTGACGTCGGAATCAACCCACATCATGACGGTGACGTCTGCTTCAGCGGCAATCTTGTAGTTTGCGGGGCCGACATTGTTTTCGAAGACGGTCAGCGGTGTGTGAGCGATCTTCTGTTCGTCGGCGATTTTCTTGAGGGCCGCTTCCTGAGCGTCAGGATCGTTGCTGAGCACGGTGACAAAGGCACGCATCTGCTTGTCGGAGTTTTTGGCGACGACAGCGTCCAGTTCCTTGACCAGTTTGGTGGTCTTTTCGTCCATCTTGCGCACGAACAGGCTGACAACGGGGCGAGCACCGTACTGGCAGCGGTAGCACAGTTTGGTGGAGGCTGCGGGACCTGTTACGTCGGTCACATAGAATGCTGCGGGAAACTCACTTTTCTGCAGTCCGGACTTCAGGTCGCCGGCATTGACTGGCTGCAGACCGGACAGAACCAGTCCGAGTGCACAAAGAGCGATCAACTTCCTCATAGAAACATACTCCAGAGACTAAACAACCTGAATTCGGCAGAACCGTGAGACCGGACAATCCGGCTGAACATTCACGGGGCCTGCCTGCACGTGGTATTATTGTGGAGACGTCACTGAACGTCGAATGATTTCCAGCACATTTGTGGCGTCTTTTTCAGGATCGACGGCTGTATTTTTTGCGATGACCCGACCATTGGGCGCAATCACAAACGTCCAGCGACTGGCCGTCACACCCCGAACCAGGGAGTGTTCGACGCCATCGATGGATCTGGTGATTGTGTCGCCGTCCCTGACAGGAACACCAAAAGCCCTTGCAATTTGACCGGTTTCGTCGCTGAGAAGCGGGAAATTCAGGGAGTGGTGCCTTTGGAACAGTTGCAGTCCGTCGCAGCGGTCCCCGCTGATCCCCACGACCTCAACATCCGCCTGCTGCAACTGGGACAGGTGGTCGCGGAACAGGCAGGCCTGCCGCGTGCAGCCACTGGTGAAGGCTGCCGGGTAGAAGAAGACGACAACGAATTTTCTGCCGACATGGTCATCTGACTTCCACACCTGGCCATCGTGGCCGGTCGCTTCAAAACGCGGGGCGGGATCGCCTTCACGGAGGCTGTTCGGGCTGGCCGCCGGATCTGTGGGGGTTGATCCGCGAAGAGCTGCGTGAGCCGATGAGAGTACGGTCAGCAGGAGCAGATAAATGATCGAAGTACGCATGAGGTTACTCCGCGGGTTGAATTCACAAGGAATTCAACAAGGCGTCGCTCCTTCAACGCAGGGGGGACGGATGGGGTGGGCGAACGTGGGGGGGCTTCGCTGGAGCATCGAACGTTGCAGCGGTCAAATTCGGCGAAGCGAGGGGAGAGCGTAGGTGTGTGTCAGGTGCGTTAGTGAGCGTGAGAGCATAAGCGGGGGCCGTGCATCCGTCAAACACAGAATTTCCGGAACTGAAAAAACGCAGCGAATGGGAGAATGCCCCGGCATCAGTCACCGGGAAATATCAGTCACCGGGAAAGAACAGTCTCCGGATGGCGTGGAGCAGGCCTTCGGGGGTGCCGGTCCTGGCTTCGTCGCGGAGCGCTTCGAGCGGGGGGTGCAGAAGCTTGTTGACGATCCGGGAGATGGTGGCTTCGATGGCATCCCGTTGTGCGGGATCGAGTGTGGGAATTTTGCGGTAGAGTCGATCGAGTTCAGAGCGGCTGATTTCGCCCCAGTGTTCGCGGAGACGGTGGATCACGGGACCGGTGGCGCGGTGGTGGATTTCCTGAATGAAGGTTTGAGTTTGAGCTGTGATGATGTCTTCGGCACGGCGAATTTCCCCTCGGCGTGCCTCGCGATTGCGTTCGCAGATTTCTTCGAGTGCATCGAGGTCGTAGAGGAATACGTTGTCGTCGATGGCTGCAATATCGGGGTCGAAGTCTCGGGGGGTGGCAAGATCAAGAATGAAAACGGGGTGCCTGCGTGAGAGATTGCGGGCGGTGACAAACCGGCCTCGGGTGATGAGCGTTTGGGCGGCTCCGGTGGTGCTGACGATGACGTCGGCGGTGGCGAGCCAGTGATCGAGAGTGGAGAAGTCGACGGCCTGGCCACCGAACTTTTCGGCGAGCAGCTCAGCGCGTTCGCGGCTGCGGTTAGCCACCACGAAATTCCTCACGCCCTCGGACTGCAGATAAACAAGGGTTTCTTCGGCCATTTCGCCGGCACCGATGACCAGTACGAGTTTGTTGTCGAAGCGACTGAAGATGCTGCGGGCGAAATCGCCCACTGCGACACTGGCAATGGACACACGGCCGTCTGCCAGAGCCGTTTCGGTGCGGACCTGAGCGGAGACTCTGAGTGCCCGCTGGAAGAGCACATTGGTGAGCGGACCGCAGGCTGAGTTTTCCTGGGCGATGCGATAGGCTTCCTTGACCTGGTTCACGATCTGGGGTTCACCGAGCACCATGCTGTCGATGCTGCAGGCAACATGAAACAGATGCCTGACGGCGTCGGGGCCACTGTGGGCGATAAACGCTGGGGCGAAGTCGTCGGCAGGCAGGTTGTGGAAGCGGCTGAGGAAATTGATGAGGTCGTCAGTGGCGATGCCGCTGGACGACTGTTCGTCGGCCGCATAGAGCTCCACGCGGTTACAGGTGGAAAGGATTACGATTTCTGAGCCGGGGTGCAGGTTCTTCCAGCGTTCGTAGGCACTGGCGAGCACTTGCGGGGAGGTGAAGGCGAGTCGTTCGCGAAGTTGCACGCCGGCGCGGTGGTGACTGCAGCTGAGTGCCAGAATGTTCATGGCAACGGCTCCCGGGGATCTGCAGTTGGGAGCGGGGTTGACAGGAGCGGGGGAGTTGATTCATCACTGCGGTTTCCTCCGTGAATTGTGTTCAGCCCTGCACGTCCGGCAAGCAGCATGGGGCCGAGGATGGCGAGGAGCAGGAGTGCGCCGGAGAGGAATGACAGTTGCGCGACAGCGCGGCCGGTCTGCCGATCACTGCGGAGTACTCGGATGAGGATTGCGATGGCGGAGAGCCAGACGAGGACGGTGGTGATGATGGCCGGGTCATACCATTGGATGCTGGCCTGCTGGCGAAAGTCTCTGGAGAGGGCGATGAGCAGGAAACCGGTGAGGAGTCCGATGGTCAGGCAGGGAACTGAGAAAACGACCATCCAGCGATTGATGGTGCTGAGGTTTTCGAGGCTGGGGAGGTTGAGTCGCTGAAGCCAGCCGGATCGAGCCCGGAGCCGCTGGTGATGCAGCAGGTACATGAGTCCGGAGAGTGCGGCGCCGGCGACGGCAGCAACACCAAGGACAAGTGAGGTGGCATGAAACATGCCCCACCGGCGCAGAGCCGTTTCGCGGAGACTGCCGGCCGACTGGGAACTTGCAAATTCGGCAAACACAACCAGCAGCAGGATTGCCGGGAGTATGAACAGGCCGGTGGCGAGCTGGCGGCGAAGAAGAAGTAACAGCAGATAGAGCAGGCTGCCGAGCCATGCGAGGACGAGCAGCCAGTCCTGCTGACTGGTGAGCAGTGGCGGGAGCCCGGCGGAGCGGGCGCGCGTGAGCAGATATGATGTGTGCGCGATGAACCCGGCTGCAGTGAAGCCGAGAATGAGCAGTCGAGCGGCGGGCGCAGATTTGCGGAGCAACTGCGCGAGTTCGGCGGCCAGCGCTATGAGGTAGCTGAAAAGGAAGCAGTAGATCTGCACCTGGGCCAGAGATGCCATACAGGCCTCCTGCGGGAGCAGAGTGGGGTGGGGAGGGTCAGAATGTGTCGCCGGCCATGTCTTCAAGCACTTCAGCGACGACTTCGAGTCCTTCGAGGAGTTCTGCGGCGGGCACATTGAGAGCCGGCAGAAGTCGCACGACGGTCTCGTTGGTTGCATTGATCAGCACGCCGCGTTCCATGCATCTGGCGACGGCCGGCTGAGCGGGAATGGAGAGTTCGATGCCGATCATCAAACCACAGGTCCGGATTTCCCTGATAATTGGCAGCTGCTGCTGAAGTTGCTGCAGGCGACTGCGAACTTCACGTTCCATGACCTGCACGTGCTCCAGCAGCCCTTCAGCCTCGATGGTTTCACCGACGGCCAGTCCGGCTGCCATGGCCAGTGAATTGCCACCAAAGGTGCTGGCATGCATTCCGGGACGCAGGTCGGCTGCAAATTCGTCGCGGCAGAGCATGGCTCCGCAGGCCACGCCACCAGCAAGGCCCTTGGCCAGTGTGATCACGTCGGGCTGCACCCCCGCATGCTGCCACCCAAACCAGCGGCCGGTGCGTCCCATGCCGGTCTGGACTTCGTCAAAAATGAGCAGCAGTCCGTGTTCGTCGCAAAGTGTCCGGAGTGTCTGCAGGAAGCCCGGGGCCGGGATGCGGACGCCACCTTCCCCCTGAATCGGCTCAATCATAATCGCAGCCGTTTCTTCATCGATCAGGCTGCGCACCCCTTCCACGTCATTGACGCGAGCGTAGCGGAAACCTGCCATGAGTGGACCAAGGCCCTCGTGGTACTTGGGTTGAGCGGTCGCGGTGAGGGCACCGAACGTTCGGCCGTGAAAGCCATTTTCGAATGTGATGATGCGATATCGCCCATGAGCAGATCCGTGCAGACGCGCCAGCTTGATGGCTGCTTCGTTGGCCTCGGCCCCGCTGTTGCAGAAGAACGCTTTCCCGAAGCTGCGCGAACACAGGAATTCTGCAAATCGTCCCTGCTGCTCAATGTACCACGTGTTGGGAACGTGGATGAGCGTTGCTGCCTGGTCCTGCAGAGCGCGCACCAGACGAGGCGGTGAATAACCAAGAATATTGCAGCCCCAGCCCGGAAACAGGTCGAGGTAGCGTCGACCGTCCGCGTCCCACACGTGTGAACCCTCTCCGCGGACCAGCGCAATGGGCTGTCGACGGTAGTTGGGAATCACATATTCGTCGAAGAGGTCAATTATAGCCTGACTGGCAGAGAGGGCGGTCTGGGTCATTTGTGGGGGGATCCTGCGAGGGCAAACGGCCACTGGTGGCGATTCGTAAACATTTTATCCCGGAATCCAGCGTCAGGGAAAGCCGGGATACGGGATGTGACGACGTTTCCAGCGAATCGATGACACATGGACGGGGATTCGGTTCAGTGTGTTGTTCGGGAGCGGGGTGTTTCAGGCGACGATTTCAGTGCCCACGCCGGTATCGGAGTAGATTTCGAGGAGCACTGAGTGCGGCATTGAGGCATCCACAACGTGCACTTTGCGAACCCCGGCGTCAAGCGCATCCAGCGCTGCTTCGACTTTAGGGACCATGCCGCCGACGATGATGCCCGTGGAAATCATTTCCCGGACTTCACGACCCGTGACATGGGACAGACGACTTCCCGGGTTCCTGATGTCGGTGAGGATTCCTGGGATGTCGCTGAGGAAGATGAGCTTTTCAGCGGAGAGCGCTCGAGCCACCGCTGCTGCGGCCGTGTCCGCGTTCACATTCAAACGGTGCCCCAGAGGACTCAGAGCAATGCTGGGGATCACCGGGATGGTACCTGTTGAGCAAACGCGGGAGATTGTGTCAGTATCAACGTCTGTAACAGCCCCCACATGTCCCAGATCCACCGACTGGCCATTCTCGGCAGGCAGTTGCAGCTTTTCCGCGGTCAGCACGTTTTCCGTGCCGTAGTGCAGTCCGGTGGCCCGGCAGCCGTTGTGATTGATGCGGTCCACCAGGGATTGGCAGATGTCATCCACCAGCACCCGTGAGGCTATCTGCAGGGTGGGCAGATCTGTGAATCGCCTGCCGGCGACAAATCTTGGGGCAATGCCAGCGATTGACATGGCGGCTGAAATTGCCTTGCCACCACCGTGGACAATCACTGGGCGCATGCCCACTGCCGCCATGAAGACGACGTCGATAAGCAGACTGTTGACGGACGCGGCATCATCCAGGGTACTGCCGCCAAGTTTAATCACCACATAGCGGGAGCGGAAACGCTGGATCCAGCTGAGTGCTTCGACCAGCACTTTTGCCTTGCGGATGGCTTCATCCATGAACGGATTGACCTGCGGGTGGGGTTTGATGGTGTTTTTCAGAGGAATGCCGCTTCCTGAAGTGTACCGATTTCGGGCTCCGCAGTCCAAAACGCCAGTGCAGCTGCGGAAGAATTTTTGTTTTCCCGCCCGGGACAGGAACGATTGCACGGGAGCGAAGCTGAATGGAGTTCAGGGATCGGCGGCCGCCGCCTCCTGTAACTCCCTGATCAGCTGCTGGGGATCCACCAGCTCATCGGAGGATGGAGTGAATTCCATCTGCGTTTCCGAGGGAGCTCGCAGGCTGCGAACATAGTCCCCAGCCGGGGCGGCCATGGTCTGTAACAGCCGCCACGTTTCATAGACCGTTGCTGCGGGCGACGCCGCGTCCGCTGCCGCGTCCGGAATCAATACGGGCACTCTCCCGTGGCGGCGGGCGAGCAGATTCAGCCGGGCGAGTTCATCAGCGGGGGCAATGAAGACCAGCTGTCGCGGGGATGGCGGCTGAAGATCGGGATGCTCCCGGAGTGCTGCGAAGAGTTCTTCATCGGAGTCAGCGGACAGCTGCAGGATTGCTTTTTCGGGAAGGCCGGCAGAAATGAGTTCCCCGCGGAGCGACGCCGTTGCCGCGCCGGGCATGCCATTGGGAGCGGGTTCGTTGACCAGAAACCGCGACTGGGAATGTGCACTGTGAAAATTCAATGCTGTGGCGGCAAGGCTGGCTGGAGTGCTTGTGGCCGTCTGAGTCGCAGGCGGGGCTCGGAGCACGCACAGATACGGCACGTCCGGGAGTGGCCGATGTGTCGCCGCGCTGACGATCCACGCCAGCGGAAAACTGAATGTCGTGACCACCGCGGCGAAGAGAAATGGCCCGGCTGGTGCAGCCCCCGCGGCCCGAAGCCGAGCGGTGGAGAGCAGGCCGGTACCAGCGACCAGCAACGTCAGGAAAACCGAAACGTGCCGTGCTGAGCCGGAAATTCGTTCGGGTTCCGGCAGCGACTGGAGGGTAGTCTGAAAATCCCGCACTGTGGCTGCCAGCAGCAGTGCGGAAATCAGCAGAAGCGCACCGCGAATCGGCCCGGGGAGCGAACGCCGCAGGGCATACAGGAGGTACGACGGCACCGCCATCGCCAGCAGCACTCGGGAAAATGTCTCGGGGAGCGGCCGCAGCGAGCAGAACCAGTTGTCTGTAGAACTGGATCCATAGTGCAGAATCTCCAGTAGATTCAGAGTGAGCAGGCAGGCCGTGCCCAATCCGGTTCCGCGCGCCACGGCGACCCAGCCAGGCTGGCGACCGGGGGGAATCAGCGGGGGACTGCGAAGCGGTGGTCTCACAGGGATTTTCCGGAGATGGTTGAATGAAGTGAACACCTTCAGCCGTCAAAATCGGTCCAGCCAGCAGGGTCTGGCAACGGAGGACTGACCCGGAGCTGAAACGGCAGAATAACGCTTGCTCAGGGATTTGCTCCAGTGCAGCATTCGGGTCACTTCGACTTTTGGGATAATTTGGGATAATGAGGGAAGATGCGGGCGACTTTCAATATGCTGTCAATCCTGCAATCCATCCGTGCTCCACGGGCTCAAGTCATGCAGTTGGCGGCCCTCTGGATTACGCTGTTCGCTCTGGCTGCCTGCTGGAGACTCTGGGGTGGCGTACACTACGCTCGGTTGATGGTTTCGTTCGGCGCGACAACGGAGTCTGCCTCGGCGGCAAAAGTCATTTTCTGCAGAACCTCAACCGGGGAACTTCTTGAACTCGCACCTGACGATCTCTGGACGACAGTCTGGAGCCGCTATAAGCGATTTCCGGCGGTCCGCTCCATCGTCGTTGGCTGGTACGAAACGGGCACTGAACTCGAAGCACTCCCCGAGGTTCGTGCGGGGCTGAATTGGGAGACATCCCGTCCAGTGAGCATCCAGCGGCTCTCCGCCGGACCAGCGACTGAAACCGGCCTGCGTTCCTTTTCGGCCGTGGCTGAATATCGGCCGGCGGCCACCGCCGGAAGTCGGCTCATCCCGACCTCAGATATTATGAACTGGCAGGGCGACGGGTCACTCATTGCCATCGCCGCTGTTCAGGCGATCATCGGAACCCTCGTTGTGTGCCTGGTCTTTCACGTCCTGCAGATCGGCCATGCAACCGAAGTCGACAGTTCCGCCTTGCAGCAAAAATTTTCGCTGGCAGCCGTGCCACTGGAAATTGTGAGATTGATCCTGCTGGCTCTGTTTGGCCATCAGTTCTGGGTGTTCCTGCAAAGAACAGTCAGCCTGTCGTCCGCCGAGTCCACGCTGATCGGCAGCCTGCTGGTACCAATTCCCTGGCTGCTGATCTTCTTCTGGGTCCGGGGACTCTGTACCAATACAAATCCTCAGCGAGTGATTTTTCGGATGGTGTTGCTGACGATTGCCGTTTCGATGGTGAAATTAGTCTGGCTGAGCGGGATTGAGTTTCGGCCTGTTGGAGATTACGAAGCGTTTCTGAGACTGGGGACGCTGGCAGCGGAGGGGAGATGGGAGGAAATAGGGCAGGATCGCAGCTATGTGGCGTTCATTTATCTGCGACGCGCAGTTTTCTGCGTCACACCAGTCGTCTACTGCTTTGGAACCGGGATGTGGAAGCTGGAAGTTGCGAATGTGCTTGTCCAGGCAGTTTCAGCGTTGCTCGTTTGTGAACTCGTGCGACGCATGTTTAATCTCAGGGCAGCAGCCTGCACGCTTCCATTTATACTGTTGTATCCGGATTTTTTCTATTCATCTGGCATGGTCTCGCACAACGTCTGGGGATACTTCTGGATTCCTCTGGCATGGCTGATTTACGATGAATTCCAGAGACGGCTGGACACAGATCGCTCCGTGAAGCATGCATGGTTGCTGCAGTCAGCGCTTGCGGCGTGCTTCGCTGTTGCGTTCGGATTAAGCTGCACTGCGATTGAGTTCCTGAAGTCGTATGGGGTGTTCATGCTGGCAGGTATCGCAATTCATCTGGCGGCAAAGCCTGTACTGCTGCGGCTGCTGTCCACCGCACCCACCCAGTCAAATCCCGCTGCAGGCATCCGTCTGCTGTTCTGTCTTTTGACTGTCACCGTTTATACTCTCTGCGTTGGAACGCTCGATCGGCGGCTCACGGAACTCACCGGATTGCAGACGCCGCCGCAGAGCACTATGCAATACTTCGCAACGATGACCGCGAGTAGCTTCGAGGAGGGCCACAGTGTGACTGTCTGGGGGAATGACTACGCCAGCATTGCTCCGCCAGACAAGCGTGTTGGTGTGCTCATGCGGCAGCTGCTGTTTGAAAAGATTGCGAATGCCCGAGCGTTTCTTGGAAGTCTGTCCGGAAAGAACAGCCTCCTGGCGTTCGGCAGCGACGCTATGGTCCTGACTCAGGACAGCGCGGCCGGCGACAACCGCACGCGGCGGATGGTCAATTTTTCCAGTGGCGGCGGTCAACATATCTTCTGCGAAGCGAGTGTCGGTCTGCTCACTCTACTCTGCCTCGCCCGACTGCTCCACATGCACCGCATTCCGCCCTCTGATCGTGAATTCCTGCCACTGCTCACTACCGGTGCTGTACTGGCGGTTATCTACCTGTTGACGGAGGCACATCCGTATTATTCACAGAACTTTGCCTATCCCGGTTCGTGGTCTGCCGGGCTGGTCGTCTCGATGATCAACAGACAACCTGCCCGCAGTCGTGCGTCGTTCTCAGATGCGCTGTTCAGTCTGCTGAATCCCGGAGCGACCGCTGCCGCTGCCGCTGCCATTATCGGCACTTCCGTCATGATGTATCTGCTTGCTGGTGCCTGGTTTGATCACAGTGGATTTACATTCCATCGCATTCGTGAAATTCAGGGAAGTTGCCGGACGAACGGCCCGGACTTTGTCGAAGGCGAAGTGTCCGTCTCAAGAACCACCGCATCGCTTACCCTGCGTTCCCGGGAGGCAATTATCCCCGGAGGTGTCAGGACGACAGCGTCATTCGAGGTCTTTTCTGAGGGCGGACCATTGCGTGGTCTGCGATTCTTCGTGTCCGGAAATCAGCACTGCGTCGGTCGAAGTGTCGGCAACGACTGGGCTGGGATACCGGTGCGGTACAGAGTTGAGATCAAAGGCAAACTGATTCGCAAGGGCCTCATTTCGGACCTGCGTAAAGCCACGTTCATTGAGCTGCCAGCTGAGTTCTGGGCAGAGCAGGAGTCTGTCCGTTCGGAATCGGAGCGCATCGATGTTTCGATCTCACTGGAAACAGCAGAGGAGTTTCGCTGGCTGCGAAGCGGTCCGGATCCAGCGGTTGCTGTGGAATACTTTAATTGAATCTGCCAGTTCTCGGTTGAGTATTTGTGAGACTATCAACAATGATGAAGTTGAGTGTTTTGGGTTTGACGCGTGCAGTATCGGGCCGTCGGCTGATGAGCTCGGTACTCCTGCTCCTGCTCCTCGCAATTCTCGCACTCACCGACAGACTGTATCACGAACGCCATTATGGCCGGATGTTTGTGCGGCTGAGCGAGAGGTTGGCCAGCGACACGTCTCTGACCGTCTTCACACGCCGCGCCGATGGAGTCCTCAGCCCGCTTACTCGCCGGGACGAGGACCATCGCCGTTACAGTCGTGATTCCGGCTGGAAGAAGGTTGCAGCCATCGTGATCACCGGCAATGCGAAGGACCCCATTCGCCCCGAGGAGGTGGAAGTGAGGATCGGGTCCGGCTGGCCACACACAAGGGTTCTGCCTGTCCGCAGTGTGCAGATCCTGCCGCTGGACACTTCGGGTCTGCAGCAGCACCGCAGACAGTTGCTCTTTGAACAAGCGTTTGTACTGACCGTTGACCCGGCGAATGAAAGTTTTCTTCCATGGAATGCCGGTGTACTCAATTGGCAGGGGGATTTTCTCCTCGTCGCACACGTGCTCTGTCTGGGACTGCTGTATGTTCTCCTGCTGATTGGCGTCGGCTGGATGCTCTGTCGGCTGGGACGGCTGCAGGTAGTTGCGTGGCCGACCACAGGCGGCCCCGTGCGTCTGGCAGCGGAGGTCCTCAGGTTATTCATGCTGGTGCTTTGCATACATCTCACGTGGCTGTGGTTGCGGCAGCTGTCTGTGATGCGGGAGTCTGAGCCATTCGTTCTGGGGATAATGGTGGCACTGGGGATTGCCGCGCTGCTCGCAGCCTGGTTCAGAGTTGTCGAGCGCAGTTTGACCGAAAAGCAGCTTGCAGTCAGAATGCTGCTGCTGACGCTTGTCCTGATGCTGCTCAAGCTTTATTGGCTGTCTCAGACAGAAGGATTACCACGATCTGACTATCTGGCTTACTACGAGTATGGGAAGCAGATGGCCGCCGGAGACTGGGATGCAATCAGGCGCGATGCTGGACCACAGTCGGCCATCTATCTTCGGCGGGCCTCTGTCTTCACCTTTCCCATAGCAACTTTCTTTAACGCTTCGATTTCTACAATTGAAAAGGTTCATACGGCAGTGCAGTGTCTCACCGCTGCCTTATTCTGTCTGCTGGTGCGTCACATTTGCGGAATACGTGCAGCCGCGTACGCTCTGCCGCTGCTGCTGATCAGCCCGGAGATCTGGTATCAGACCGGCATGATCTCACACAATGTCTTCGGATACTTCTGGATAGTGGCCACGTGGGTTGCCGTTGCTTGTTTTCTCGCGCATGCAGCGCGGCAGAGGTACTTGATGGTGGGCTCGACTCGCCGCGTGATGGTTGCTCTGATGTGGGGACTTATCGTGGGTGTCGGTATCGGCATGATTGAGCTCACCAAAGGTTACGGAATGATGTTCGAGGCGGGGTTGGTGGCAACCGTGGTTTTCGGCCCACGGGTGATGCGATCGCTGTGCGGCAGCATCGCTGATGGACTGCTGTTTCTTCCTGGACGATGGGTATTTCTTCTTGTGGTTCTTGCAACATATCGAACTCTTGTTCCCTCTGTTGACGCGATACTGCTGTCAAGGAGCGGGCTGCAGACACCAGGGGATTGGCTGTTGGCTGTCATTTCGTCGGTCGAATCCGCTGGACCAGGAGGTGGAGATTCGTTGGCGGTGTGGCTGTCACGCTACCACTCCAAGGTACCGAAGGAAAGACTGACTCCGTTTCTTCTTAGGAAACTACTGCACGAGAAACTAGGTGAAGCTCCGGAGTTGCTCAGGTGCATTCTGCGGAAGAATGTGCTTCTATCGTCGGTGGTTGATGCCATGGGGCATTCGCAGGACTTCGTAAATCCGGTGGTGAAGGGGCCAAGGGTGGACAATCTGCGACTCGGGGCAGTGCAATTTACACTATGTACTACGATTATGCTCGGTCTTGGCATTCTCTTCATTGGGCGTTTACTGATGCCTGGCCCACCTGTGTCGACATGGCCGGAACTCTTTCCGGTGCTGACATCCGGTATGGTTCTTGCTGTAATTTATCTTGCCGTTGAAGCTCATCCGTATTACTCCATCAATCTGATTTACCCGATGTGCTGGAGTGCTGGCATCGTGCTGGATCGAATGCGACAAACAGTCGACTCAACGACTGCTGCAGTCAGGTTTCCGGCACTCCGGCTCTTTTCCATGGATCGGCTGAAAGCCGCTGTCGTCGGTATCGCGCTGCTGGGCTGCTATTGCCTGATCGGTGCCGGGGTGGACCGCAGTGGACTGACTTTCTTCAAAGTTTCCGCGGCGGCCGGAGGCAGTGCTCGCGAGGTCGAAGAAGGCACTGTGGTCAAGGGGCTCCCCGAGAACGCAGCATCCGGTGTGTCTCGAGTGCATGGCTGGCTGGAGTTTCGTACGGAGAGCGGGATGATTCGCAAAGGCGAGCGGCTCACGCAGCAGTTCGTTGTGCAGTGCGGTGGAAGCCGGATTCCGGGGCTGAGCTTCTTCATCAGTGGAAATCAGCGGGCACGGATCAACAGGATTAACGACAACTGGAAGTCGCTCCCGCTTCAGTATTCAGTCTCCATTGAGGACTTCAGGCTGGCGGAGAATCGGCCGCTTGAAGAGCTTGCCAGACCGAAGTTCCTGGCAGTGTCAAGGAAGTACTGGGATCCGGATGGAAAACGTGACGGGCGCAATGTAACAATTACCGTCAGCCTTGAGTGCACCGAAGACATTGCCATCGGACGCTTAAGCCCGCCACCTGCCATCGCACTCGAATACTTTCATTAAAGACACTGGTGAGGTTGAAAATGGGTGAGGTCCTATTGAGCGGCGGCCGGCACCAGCCTCGTCTGTCAAGGCGGGCTCTGTGGCATACACTGCTGCTCCTGGTCGCCATAGGCTTCGTTCTCGCTTTTCGATCGACAAGCAGCAGACACTATGGGCGACTGATCGTGCGACTCGATAAGCGTATCGCTGCGGACCAGTCGCTGCTGCTGTTTGCACAGCGGCTGGATGGATCGCTGCTCGCGCTGCAGCCCCGTCCCGAAAACCGCCAAATCTGGTGTCGCGACAGTGGCTGGCCCGCGGTGAAAAGTCTGATACTCGCAGGCAAGGACCTGGGCCAGCTCGAATCGGGCTCCATCGACGTCCTCCTCGGCAGCTCCCAGCTGCGTGCTCATCCTCTCAACGTCAGCCGGCTGGAAAAAGCGGCTTCGGGCGATCCACGATTCAGCGAACTTCGGCGACGAATGAATATGGAAGATGTGTGGGAGGTATTTCCCGAAGCAGCACATATGTCGCCGTTCTCGTCCGATGCCCAGAGTGTGAACTGGCTTGGAAATGCGGCTCTTCTGTTGGTTGCCGCAATGCAGGGATTCGCGATCTGGCTGGGCCTGATACTGCTCGGTGCAGCTGTACGACGACTCGCATCAATGCATGCAAAGTGGCCGTCTTCGGCATCACCACGGGAACTTGCAGGGCAAATCGTGGCAGAATCCATCCGACTGATGCTCTTGATCTTCACGGCTCATCTCACCTGGTGCCGGCTGATTCCACTCATCACCCTGCGGGTTCCGGACGAAGTTTCAGCAGCCATGGTTGCCGGCGTGATCGCTGGACTGCTCGTCGCCGGCTGGGTTCGACTTGTGTATTCCACGGCGTCGGCCTTCAGACTCCGAATTTACATGGCAGCTTTTGCTGCAGTCGTTTTTGCGTCAAAGCTCTGGTGGCTGAGTACAGTGGAATTTCGGCCGCTGTCAGACTACGAAGCCTATCATCGGTATGGAGCACAGCTGGCAGCCAGCGACTGGGACGCGATTCGTAACGGCCCGAAAGGCCTCTCGGCGGTTTATCTCCGGCGTGCTGCGGCCTTCGCATGGCCGATTTCCAGACTTTTCGGCTCGTCCATGTCCGCTTACGAAGCAGTCAACGTGCTCACTCAGGCTGTCACCGTATGGCTGCTCTGCGTGCTCATTCGCAGGATGTTCTGCCTGAAAACGGCAGCGCTTTCACTGCCATTTCTGCTGCTGTATCCCGAGTTATGGTACCTGCCCGGGATGGTCACACACAATATTCCCGGCTACCTCTGGCTGGTTGTCTCGTGGCTGGCAGTGGACTGCTTCCTGAAAGTCCCTGCGACGCAGGCTCCGCGTGGCAGCAGGTGCCTGAATCGAGTTGCAGCCGCGCTCCTTACCGGGCTGTTGGCCGGGCTCTCCTTCGCATTGCTTGAACTGACAAAGTCCTACGGGATGATCTGCATTTTCAGCCTTGCACTGTGTCTGTTCATCGGGCCGCTGCTGCCCCCGTCTTTGGTCGTGCGACCTGCAGGCGCCCGCGCGCCGGGCCTCCAGAAACTCGCATTCTTCATTGCACTGGTCGTGACAGAACAGTCGCTGACAGGAAAGGTCGACCATTTTCTGCTTCAGAGGACCGGGCTCGCCACGCCACCAAACTGGACCCTCAACTACATGACGGCCGTGGATTCGACAACTGATGCCAATGGTGATGCCGCATTCGTATGGATGCACTACGCCTATGCCGTCGACTCGAGAAATGTTCTTCCTGTGGTTTTTCGCAAGCTGCTCCACGAGAAACTGGGAGTGGGGCTCGAATTTCTGAAGTGCATGTTCCGTAAGAATGAGGTCCTGTCGCGGGCAGCCGACTCAATGCCTCTCGTTCAGGACAATATTCGCCTGCAAAAGCTGGAATCCAAACCGGAAAATGTCAGATTCGGAGCGTTCCAGTCAACCCTCAGTTACCTGCTCACACTGGTCGTCGGAGGCATGTTTCTGCTGCGACTGCTCTTGCCAGGCCCGCTGATCAGGTCGGAATCCGAACTCTTTCCGCTGGCATCCAGCGCCGCTGTGATGCTGGCTGTCTATCTGCTCACGGAATCACACCCCTACTACGCACTGAATATGGTGTTCCCGTTCTGCTGGAGTGCGGGCGTTCTACTTGAGCGGCTGCGGGAATCCACCCGGTCTGCGGTCAGCTCGAAGCAGGTTCTCCGAATCAGTTGCTCACTCCCGCGGTGCCTGGCAGCCGGAGCACTTTGCATCGCCGTTGCCCTCTTCTGCGCAGCCGGTTCCGCCGTGGATCACAGCGGCCTCACCTTTCACCGCATTACCGGCACAGAAGTGGTGAATTCCGTGCCAGGCAGCGTTCAGACCTCAGCCGACAAGTCCTCAAGCCTCGCTACGACCGGCACGTCCCGCGTTCATGGCTGGCTGGAACTCAACACTGCCGTCGGACACCTGAAAGCCGGGCAAAGTGCGGCCGCCGAATTCACGATTCAGTCGGAGGCCGGGCCACTGAAGGGATTGCGGCTTTTTGTGGCCGGAAATCAGCGTGCGCGGCAGCGGCAGATTCGCGATGCGTGGAAGGGACTTCCAATCACCTATACCATCTCAATCAATGGCAAAAAACTCGGCGAAGACCGACCTCTCGAAGAACTTGCACGTCCACGATTCATCATTGTTCCTGCCAGTGATTGGCTGGGACAGAACTTGCCAGCCACATCTACCTCGACTGCAACCGTGACTGTCAGACTGACATGCACCGCCGATGTGGCCATCGGACGGCTCGTACCGGCTCCGGCAATTTCCGTTGAGTACTTACACTGATTCTGCAAACTGACGTTTTCAGAAACACCCGCACCTGCAAAGATTCGAGTCGCCCGCGCGTTCTCGTAACCACCAAACTGCCGGTTCCTGTTTCTGATCGCTGTCTGCCATGAAAAACAGTCCGTCCAGACTCCGCCTGCTGTTCCTCGTCACTCCCTTGGTCGCATCTGCCGCGCACTCTCTGCATTCGCCCTTTTCCCCGCCCCTGAACGTGACGTCAGACCGCCCGGCTCTCGTCTTCGAAAGCTACCTTGCCGACCAAAGTCGCATCGTGGCGGAGTCGCGCCCTGTGGTTTCTGAAGAGTTTCACTTTCGCAATCAGGGACCGGAAACCGTCCGCATCACCAGTGTTGAACCCAGCTGCGGGTGTCTTCGCCCACAGCTTTCGACCACACAGATCGCTCCCGGTCAGCGCGGTCAGATCACGCTGCCTGTGAGGACCGTCAATGAGCCAGCCGGGCTGAGGGAATATATGGTCAACATTCACTACGAAGACCCGCGTCCACGCACTGTCTCCATCACCTGGCGAGTCCAACTCCCGGAAAAGAAACTCCTGATCGAACCACGCGTGCTGATGATTCTTGGCAGCCTCGCCGGCAATGAATCACTCCCCGTCCGCATCTCAGACTTCCGACCAGGGAACATGGACCATCCACTGCGGATCACCGAGGTTTCAGCGGCCCCTGCCCTGATCACCGCCTCTGTCGGCGGACAGACAGCCAGCGCCGATGCCAGCGAAACAACCATCAACGTCCGCTTCAGCCAGGACCTGCCACCCGGAAAACACCGCGGTATCGTCACCGTCCGAACAGAAGATCCGGATTATCCGGCGCTGCAGATTCCCGTGATCGTGGGGCGACCTGTACCGGACACGGAACGAATCCTCAAAGCCTCCCCCGAAATGGGCCGTGTCGTCATCCGCGGGAATAAGCCCGATGAATCAGCTGGTACCAGCATTGCAGTCAATATGCCGGCTGGCTGGACCGTCGACAGGCTGGAGACGTTCCCCGCAGAACTGCAGGCCACCGCCGACTCCCCCGCAGCACACTCAGAGGGTATCCTCCAAACCACGCTCACCATCAGCGTGAATGCTCTGCCGCCCGCAGGTGTTCAGCAGGGGCTGATCACAATTCACTTCAATTCTTCCGGCGGTCCGCAGATGCTCACTGTCCCGCTGTCCATCGTCTGGCTGTAACGCTTCAGATGATCACGCGGAGGTCTGTCTCCGCGCCATCTGCAAAAGCCACGCATCCCGTGACGCCTCCATCGCAGTTCCGGTATCGATGCGAATGCAGTCCGACAGCAGAAGTTCATCCGGAGGTTCAAAGTACGCCGTCAGGGCCTGCAGATCCTCTTCGCGGGCATCCGAAATCACATCGCTGCGCCCCCCCCGATCCCGCAGTCGCTGCAGACGAATCTCTTCACTTGCTTCTGCAAAAATCCAGATCAGTTCCGCTCCGACGGACGCAGCCACCGCGGCGATTGCATCCCGATCAACACGGCGCGAAAACGTCGCATCAAGAATGACACTCTCACCCGCTCGCACCCGTGCCGCCAGTCCCTCACGCAGTGTCGCATACACACGCTGCGTAAACTCACTGCTGTACATCGCAGCCCGCTCACTCGCCGTGCCCCGATAATTCAGCTCCACCCCCGCCAGCTGCTTACGGATGCGGTCGGAAGACAGGAGTGTCCAGCCGCTTTCAGCCGCAGCAAATTCCGCGAGCGACGATTTCCCCGAAGCCACCTGACCCGCAAATACCAGAATCCGCGGGACAGCACCGCTGAGAACGTAACGCGACGCCAGCCGGAAGTAACTGGCTGACCGCTGCTGTGCATCCATACACTCGGCTGCCGTCGTCGTCTCAGACAGGCTCCGCAGATACTCCACCTTGCCCCGCACACATGCCCGATATGCCTGATACCAGCGAATCACCAGCTGCAGATCGGCATCCGGCAACTCTGCCGCCAAACGCGATATCAGATGTCGCGACCAGTCGCCCCGACCGTGAAAGTCCAGATCCATCGCCAGAAACGCAATATCAGCGGCCACATCGATCTGCCGCAGACCGTCACTGAATTCGAGGCAGTCATAGATCCGCACTCTCTGATCATCCAGATGGATGTGCTCAAGGTGCAGGTCACCATGCACGTCGCGAATCCAGCCTGCTGCTGCACGGCCCTCCAGCAGAGACCTGTGCTGCCGTACAAATTCAGCAGAACCCAGCTCCAGGAACGCCAGACGCTGCGGAGTGACCACAGTGGCAGGCATCGATCGAGCTGCCTGGAAGTTGTCCAGAATGTTCTGCTGCACTCGCGGAAATGCTGCTGCCGAAATCGCCGCCGGCAGAGCAGGCTGCACGCGATAAAAGCTCAATAGCCGATCCGCGACACGGTCGATGTCCGCGGCCTGTGCCGTGCCCGCACACAGCCTGTGCAGCAGAAACCCTTCCTCGGACAGCTGACGCATCTGCACCAGCCACTCAATCGTGCCCGCGGGCTCCGACGCCCCTTCAGGAACTTCCACTAACTGCAGCGGTGGTCGACCTGCCATCGCCGGACCGCACTGACACACCGCCAGCACGCCCATGTAAACGTCCTCAGCCAGACGGCGGTTCAGTCGCATCTCAGCTTCGCAGTTCCGGCGACGACTGGAAAGCTGACGGAAATCCAGAAAACCGAGATCCACCGGCTGCTTCACCTTATAGACAAACGGCGGTGCCAGAAAAATCCACGAAGCGTGGGTCTGCCGTCGCTGTACTTCCGCCGGATGATGAGCGTAGCTGGAGGGGTTTGAAAGGAAATCCAGTACAAGTCGGGTCTGAGGAGTCATCTGACACGTATCTCCCAAAACCAACTCAGCAAATCAGATGCCAGCTGGAATCCGAGTTCCGCGGAAAGCCTCAGAGACACCCGGTCGAGTCAGCGTAACCAGAGCCCAGATACCCACCGGCAGGCCAATCAGGCAACAGGGTGATGTTAACGGCAGCATCATCAGCACTGACGATATGATGGCCAGAACATAACGTTGCAGATTCATCATCGAGATCGCGCCGAACAGAATCAGGCTGTTGAAGGCCGCATCCAGCAGAGAATAGGCAATACCAACCTTCACCAGGCCCTGAAACCACGAACTCTGAAGCTGCATGATGCTCTTGATATCGGGACCCGTCGACGGGACAAAGACCGGCGGTCCCCCGGGCCCCGGATCAGCACCACGCCCCTCCTCCTCCACCTCCCCCTCCACCTGCCGCATCTGCTCTCTTCGTCGCATGTCCTGCTCGAAGAGCTCCGTCATCTCCCCTATCTGACGGGTCATCTGAGCCACCTGCGGACCGACCAGCAGGCTGCTGACTATGCCGTACAGGGACCACGCGATACCTATTGCCGCCATCACCGCCATGGTGATGGCAGGAGCAAACATGTGGCTGCGATGATCCATGACCGATCCGCTGTTACTCTGGCCCGCGGCATTTTCAAAGTCATAAGGCTGCTGCTGATTCCATTGGTCGGTCATCGGTATGCCTCTCCTGCAATCAGCCTCGAATCCAAAAGACCCGCATCAGGCCTGCTGTACCTGATGCGACAGCCGGTTGATTCGCCGGGTAACTGGAAAAATCAGCCAAAATCTGGAGGGAAATGGGGAGCTTTTTGATTCTCTGAGAGCCCCCGGTCACTTTAGTAAAATCACTCTGCTGTTCATCGTCCGCAAATCCAGCCGCAGAAGTCGATTTCTGAGCGGTTCGCCAAAACCCGCCAACAGCTTAATTGCCTCCATCGCAGCCAGACAGCCCACTGTACCGCTGACAGCCCCGAATACAGGAAAACGCCGCTGCCAGCCAGCCGGAACCTCAGGCACAAGGTCGCGAAATCGCAGCGTCAACGGCGGCTGGATCACAGTCAACGATGCCTCCAGTTCGTACATCGCAGCCTCCACCACCGGCTTTCCCTGACGCTCAGCCGCGTCATTCATCGCCAGTCGCTCCTGAAAAAGCGGAGCTGCATCCACCACACAATCCGCCATCCCCACAATCTCGTCCGCATTCTCCGGAGTGATCTGTTCCGCAAAGGTCACCACATCCAGACGCGGGTTGAGCTCCCGCAGTCGCCGCGCTGCGGACTCCACCCGCGGTCGCCCGATCCAGTCGTGCGTCATCAGCAACTGGCGATTCAGGTCCGAGGGCTGGAGCAGCCCGCCGTGTGCCAGAATCAGTCTCCCCACACCCGCTGCCGCCAGCTCATATGCTGCCGCTGAACCCAGTCCTCCAACACGGCTAACCAGCACCGATGCCGCCTTGAGACGCTCCTGGCCGGCTTCACCGAATCCTTCCACATCCAGCTGCCATGACCAGATCTCACGTTCTTCATCAGTCAGCGATTGACGCGACATCTTCGTCAACCCCCGCTGATCATGGGCATCAGCGTCAGATGATCACCAGCCTCTACCGCGAAGCCCGGATCAGACGGTAACAGCTGATGATTACGCAGCACCAGCAGTCCCGCTGGCAACCCGCTGCATTGCCCTGATCCGTCCACAGGCACCGTCAGGTGCGGTACTGTCGCGGGATAAAGCTGCCGCAGCTGCTCAATCACTTGTGCCAGAGTCAGGCTGGCGGCAGACGGCACGGAAACATGGTCCGCGCCGGCAGACCGCCGCAGCGGACCTGTCAGCTCAACCTGCACCACCCCTACGGTGCGGCCATCCGGCGGCTGTTCACTGTCCTGCAACTGTGACGTTTTCATGGCTTGCGCGGTTCGGCGACAGGTTGCACCCAGGCACGCTCGTATTCGTCCGCTTCGCCGGGGTTGGGATGCTTTCGTGACGAGGTCACTACAGCCCGTACATACAGCTCACGGCCGGTGAACTGATAGATCGGATTGATTCCCTCAACAGTCGCATACACGCGGCCAATCTTGTCGGAATACTGTCGTGTGAGCAGTGCAGCCTGGGCTTCGTCAGCGACTGTCGGCTGAGATTCCTGGGGAAACCCGCGATCCGTCCCGATGAACTCCGTGCGGTACGTCACACCGTCTTCTGCAGCAATCTCCAGTGCGAGTGCAGTGCCGTCGCAGCTGACAGAATTGAGCGAGACTCCCGATGAGGAATAAAATCGCCCGGCTTCAAGCGCGTCGACCAGTGCGTCGGGAGTGAGTGTTGCAGTCAGCACGTTGACCCAGCCACGGCCGGGCTGCGCACGCTTGCCGGGAGCCTTTTCGAAGTAGTTGTGACCGTCATCGGTGGCCAGACCGTAGAGCACCGGAAGCTGCTGAGCTTCGATCCGAAAGCTGTTGATGATATCCCACATCCGTTCAGTCGACGCGTGAGTTTCATCGCCCGAATTGTTGACTGCCGGATGCCCGTTGTAAACTTCGAAGAAGTTCCCGCCGACGCACGAAAGCAGCTGCTCGGCGGTCACCGCGTAACCAAAATTCGGATGGTTCAGATGCACCAGCGTCTTCATGCCCGATCGCTCGCGGCGGGACTGCGCGGCCAGAAAATTCCGTTGAACCACATCCGCCACCGATTCACCGCCGGTTGGTGGTAAAAGTTCCAGCGTGTTTGACGCACACAGGTGCACCGGAAGCTTTCCGAATCGGTCGGTGATCTCCTGGCCCTGAATCAGCAGGTACTCCTGCGGCACCGCCAGTTCTTCGAAGACTTCGTCAAAAGTCTTCAGCCGAATTTCTTGTGCTGCTCCCTCGCCGCGAGTCTCGATCCATTCCGCAGGCCACGCTGCAGCCAGACTGTCATACGCCGCCTTCCGCTTGTCCACCTCGACCCACCGCTCCTTCTGCAGCAGCGTGTTGTGGTCCGTGAACACGAGAAACTGATAGCCCCGATCCCGATACCATTTGGCAATCGACTCCGGGAAATCGTCGCCGTCGCTCCAGAACGAATGCGTATGCAGATTGCCGCGGCACCAACGCTGGCCGGATTCCGCCGCCAGACGGAATGACGGTGACTGTGCAGGTAACACAGCACATGCCCACAGGCTGCAGCACAACAACAGGCCGGAAATCAGACGGTTCAGCATAGCAGGAAGACTTTTTGCAAAAGGCTGATCAGAGCTGTTACAGATGATGGCTCGATCATCACGACGTCCATGAAGATTTCATGAGCTTAGCGGGCAGAACCCACCTCATAACACATCAGCTTGTTCTGCTCACGCAGATAAAGTCGGCCACCCACAACAACAGGGTGAGCCCATGTGGCCCCTTCCTGATAGTCCGGCTTGAAGCTGCCTCTGAGCCGATATTCTTCGGGTGTGGCTTCAATCAGCGCAACGACGCCGTCCTGATAACGGAAAATCAGGTGCCCGTCGATGAGCAGAATGGAAGCGGAGCCACCGCCGGGACCGCGCTGCTTTCCGCCCCAGACAATCTCGCCGCTGCTCATCCGAATGCACGTCGGAAAGCCCTGATTCTGCTGGTGGCCCGCATAGACATAGCCATCCTTCAGAATCATTCCGCCGTGGTGATTGTTGAAGACTTCACCTTCCAGGAAATACTTTTCTTCAGCAATGATGCTGTCGCCGTCCCGCTTGAGTTCCACAAGGGCGGCACCGGTCTTGTAACTGGTCGAACCGAAGACAAAGTTGCCCTCGATAATCGGCGTTGGAATATTCGCCACACCATTCGCGACACGGTTATAAGTCCACAGCTGTTTACCGTCCTTCGCGTTGATCCCGATCAGACCGCGACCGGTCAGCTGCACATACTGCGGGATCCCAAGGGCCTCGCTGGTCACAATGGACGAATAACCAGCCCCGTCCTTGCCCGCAGTCCCTTCAAAGGTTGCCGTACACTGCCAGATCTCACTGCCGGTCATCCGGTCCAGACAGACCACCAGTGCCTCCGGGCCACCCGGCGTGCAGAGCACCCGATCACCGTCCACCAGCGGACTCTCTGAAAAGCCCCAGCCGGACATCATTTTTCCGTTCCAGTCGCTGAACTTCCGCTGCCAGACCAGCTTGCCGTCAGCTTTCTTCAGGCAGGCGATTGAACCGTCCGAGGTGACGACATACAGATGATCACCGGCCACTGAAGGTGTGCAGCGGGAGCCTTCGTAGCTGTGCTTCGGATTAGCTTCAGTAACCGGTGTTGTCCAGAGGATGCTGCCGTCGTCGGCCTTCGCAGCCAGCACTGCCTGACCCTGTTCGGTGTTGCCAACCGTGTAGAGCACTCCGTCGACCACCGAAACGCTGGCGTAACCGGTGCCGAACCCTTCCACAGTCCAGAGATGTTTCGGAGGATTGGCGTCCCAGTCGTGCGAGGCCAGCTTTTCATCCGACTGCGCGTTCCGCAGGGGCCCGCGCCACTGCGGCCAGTCGCCGGCAGTTGCAGGAACGCTGAAGAGCAGCAGGCAGAGCAGTTGCGGGAAAAATCGCGGAGACATTGGGCACGCTTTCGAGCAGAGGGAGGTGCAAAAAAAAGACATTTCGTGACGGAACGAGGAGGGCTGCCGACAGCTTACACAGATCAGGATAGCGGAATTCAACTCCTTTTGCAAAATCGCCTTTGTGATGATGGATGGCGGATGTTAACTTCATGAGTCAGAACAGGTCAGTCGCCACTCGTTCCAGGCTCCGACAACCAACGCGTCCTGATACCTTCCTGCTGCAGGTTGAACTGTCCGGAATACTCCCAGCGACCCGGGATCCGGCCCTTATTTGCCCCTTCTGCGAGAATTCCATGTTTCCTCGCCCGCTTCTGCTGATCCCGGCTGTCCTGATCTGTCTGCTGCAGTCGGCACTCGCGTGTTTCGCGATTCCTCCCAGCGACGCTCCGGCCCCACCACTGCAGGCCGGCATCAGCTCCGTGGACATCACTCCCCCGCACCCTGTCCGGCTCAATGGCTTCGGGGGGCGATCCCGCGAGTCTCAGGGGGTCCGCCAGTCGCTGTTCGCCAAAGCACTTGCAGTGGGCAGCAGCGATGCTGACACGGTCATCATTCTCACTGTGGATACACTGGGAATCCCCGCCGATCTCACGAATCGCGTTGCTGCCGCACTCGAAACGCGCCTGCACCTGCCCCGTGAACGGCTCGCCATCTGCGCGTCCCACACCCACAGCGGCCCCATGATCCGCAACTGCGCCAACACGCTCTTCGGCCGACCGATTCCCGATGACCACTGGAACCACATCCTGCAGTACACCGAACAGCTCGAAGCCGGACTCATTGATGCCGCCGTCAAAGCGTGGCAGGATCGCCGTCCCGCAGCGATTTCGTGGGCAATCGGCCAGGTCGGCTTCGCGCTCAATCGTCGCACACCGGGAGGGCCGGTGGATCACGATCTCCCGGTGCTGGTCATTCATGAACCCGACGGTCCGCTTCGTGCCGTCTTTACAAACTACGCCTGTCATGCCGTAACACTCAGCGACGATCTGCTCAGCGGCGACTGGCCCGGTTACGCCATGGAACACATCCAGCGACTCAATCCTGGCTGCGAGGCTCTGATCGCCATCGGCTGCGGTGCCGATGCCAATCCCCGCGGCGGAGTTCTCGGAGATCGCGAAGACGTGGCCTCCAGCCTCGGTCTTGAACTCGCCGAGGCTGTCAGTCGCGTGCTCCGTGCTGAACGTACGCCGGTCACCGAACCGCCACGTGCAGCACTCACCCGCTTTACCCTGCCACTCGCGCCGCTTCCATCCCGCGAAGAATGGAAACAGCGAGCCGCTCGCGAAGATGCCAGCGGCCATCATGCCCGTATCCAGCTGCAGCGGCTGGAACGCGGTGAACAGCTCCGCACCGAACTGGACTATTCCGTACAGACCATCACCTTCGGCCGGTCACTCGCCATGGTCTTTCTCCCGGGCGAAGTCGTTGTCGACTACAGCCTGCGGCTGAAGCGCGAACTCGACCCGGAAAAACTCTGGATCAATGCCTATGCCAATGATTGTCCAGGCTACGTCCCCTCTGAACGTGTCCTTCGAGAGGGCGGTTACGAAGGTGGCGGCGCCATGATCTACTATGACATTCCCGGTCCATGGGCTCCCGGTCTTGAAGAACCCATCATCGCCGTCGTGCACAAGCATCTGGATGAAGTACTGGCGACAGCCATGGCCGCATCTGCTTTCGATGCCAGCCGTACCGACGGCATCCCGCCACAAACGCCCCGTCAGTCCCTCCACTCCCTTCGCGCCTCACACGGCTTCCGCGTCGAACTCGCTGCCGCGGAACCCCTCCTCGAAAGTCCCGTCGCTGTCACCTTCGATGCAAAAGGCCGCATCTGGGTTGCCGAGATGGCTGACTATCCGCAGGGAGACCCCGAACACCCCGGTCAGCCCGGCGGACGCGTTCGCTGCCTCGAAGACTCCAACGCCGATGGACGACCCGATCGATCCACCGTCTTTCTTGAAGGGCTGCCGTTTCCCACGGGTGTTACGGTCTGGCGGGATGGTCTGCTGATCTGTGCCGCTCCCGATATTCTGTTCGCTCGTGATACCGACGGAGATCTCCGCGCTGACGAGGTCGAACGTCTCTTTACCGGCTTTGCCACCCACAACTTTCAGGCCCGCGTGAACAGCCTCGAATACGGTCTCGATGGCTGGCTTTACGGTTCCTGCGGCCTCTTCGGCGGCGACATCACCAGCACCCGAACCGGCGCCGTGATTTCGCTGGGGCAACGGGACTTCCGCTGCAATCCCGATACCGGGGCACTCGAGCCGGTCAGTGGAACCACACAGCAGGGACGCGTCCGCAACGATGAAGGAGACTGGTTCGGCTGCAACAACAGCGTCCCGCTCATGCACTACCCCCTCGATGAATCCAGCCTCCGCCGCAACCCCTTCACCGCGCCGCCGCAAATCGCAGTCCCTCTCGCCGCCACGCCCGATCCCGGACGACTGTATCCCATCTCCTCTCAGGTCCTCTTCGCCCTCTCCGGTCCCCCGGGCAGTGCCACTGCCGCCTGCGGAACTGGTTTCTGGCGCGATGATCTCGCCGGACCTGATGTCCGTGGAAATGCCTTCACCTGCGAGCCGGTCAATAATCTCGTGCACCGCCAGCAGCTCAGTTCCCGCGGCTGCACCTTCTCCTCACAGCGGGCGCCCCACGAACAGCAACAGGAATTCCTCGCATCCACCGATCCCTGGTTCCGGCCTGTCCAGGTGCGTACTGGCCCCGATGGAGCACTCTGGGTCGTCGATATGTACCGCTACGTCATCGAACATCCCGTTTGGATCCCGCCCGCTGTGCTGCAAAATCTCGATCCCCGCGCCGGACATGACCGCGGAAGACTCTACCGCGTCCTCCCCGAAACACTCCACGCACGCCCGATCCCGGACCTCAGCCAACTCAGCGGACCACCGCTCGCCGCAGCAATCGATTCGCCCAACGGCACCATTCGGGATCTCGTCCAGCAGCTGATTCTCTGGAATCAGGATCTCTCTGCCCGCCCCGCACTCCTTGAACTGGCCCGCACCGCCGAACGCCCCGAAGTGCGGCTTCAGGCAGCCTGCACCGCAGACGGCCTCGAACCTCTTCCCACTGATCTGATGCTGAAACTTGTCACAGATCCCGATCCCCATGTCCGCCGCCACGCAGTTCGCATGGCCATCCCCCGTCTCAATGCCGAACCGCTGCTCGCCTCCAGCATTCCTGTCGCAGCCAGAGATCCACATCCGCCTGTGCGCATGCAGGCCGCCGCTGCAGCCGCTTCCCTGCCTCCCGCACAGGCCGGCCCCATCCTCGCAGAACTGCTGACAAGCCCCGCTTCCGATCAGTTCCTCGCTGCCGTCGCTGACAGCTCGCTCAACCCCGATAACGTCATCGCTGTTCTCAACAGTCTGCCACCCGATGCCAGCACCGCCATTCAACAGCAACTCATCACCCGCGTCGCCGAACTGGCACCCGCGGAAGCCGCTGCTGACACCCTGCGGAAGCTTGCTGCAGGCGCCGCTGCAGCCAACGCCACCATCACCGATCACCCCGACACTCTCACTCCCGCGATGACCACCTCCACCACCGCTGCATTCCAGCAGCTCAGCGGGCTGCTCGGAGGCTGGAATCGTCGCCGCGCTGCCGCCGTCTTCAGCGATGATCTGCTCACCAGTCTGCAGCCCGCGATTGCTGCTGCCAGCCAACTCGCAGCCAGGCCCGACGCTGCTGCGCCCCTGCGTCTGGCGGCTGTCAGCCTGCTGGGTAATGCCTCAGCCGCCGGCCTTGAACAGTCCGCCCCCCTCATCGCGCTGCTCTCACCCCGCAGTCCCGTGGCAGTACAGCGGGCCGCTGTCAGTGCGCTGGCCCAGTGCCGCAGGGCGGAAGTCGCCGCCGAACTGCTCGAAAACTGGTCCGCCCGCTCACCCGAAATCCGCAAAGTCATCATCAGCCTGCTCCTGCAGCGCAGCGAATGGACCGAACAACTCCTTGGCGCTCTGCAATCCGCCACAGTTCCCGCAGCAGAACTGGATCTGAACCAGCGTCGACAGCTGCTTGAACATCCTCGCGAATCCATTCGCACCGCCGCCGCCCGCAGCTTTAATGCCGGGACCGCCCCCAGCCGCAAAGAGGTCATCGACCGCTATGCCTGGGCCTTCGACAGTCAGGCGAAATCCACAGGTCTCACCGCCACCAGCCCCGAACAGCTTGCCGCCGGACTGGCAGCCTTCAGAAAACACTGCGCCAACTGTCATCGACTGCAGAACATCGGAGCCGCCGTCGGACCCGACATCGCGAATTATGCCGCCAAATCCCCGCTCGCACTCATCACCGCCGTCCTCGACCCGAATCAGGCTGTCGATCCCCGCTACCAGGGCGCAGCTGTCATCCTTCAGGACGGTCGCACACTCACCGGACTGATCACCGCCGAAACCGACAACAGCCTCACGCTGCTCGCCCCCGAAGGTCACCCCACTCAACTCCTTCGCAGCGAAATAGATCAGCTTCGCAGCACCGGCAAATCACTGATGCCTGAAAACCTTGAGCAAACCGTCACAGCCAACGACCTGCACCTTCTTTGGCTCTGGATTCGCTCGCAGAGACCGCCTGCCAAAGAACTCCCCGGCAACTCCCCCAAACTCCTTGAACTGCCCGCTGCAGGCAACATCATTCTGCAGGCTTCGTTCGCCGAAATTCGCGGGAAAGACATTACCTTCGAACTGCCATTCCGAAACATCGGCTACTGGCACGGATCAGATGATCACATCCGCTGGACGATGCACTCACCGGCTGCCCGCAGCGTGGAAGTCTGGGCCGAATGGGCCTGTCACCCGGATGCCGCAGGCAATGCCTTCGTCCTTGAAGTCCCCGGCAGTACTCTCACCGGCACTGTTGATTCCTCCGGAGGCTGGGACCGCTATCAACTGCAGCACCTCGGAACCATCGCACTCCCCGCCGGCGATCTGGAACTGATAATTCGCCCCGGCGGTCCCGTGCGCGGGGCACTCGCGGACCTGCATGCCCTGCACCTCACAACAGACGGCAGCGTCCCCCTCGCTCGCGGCATGCAGCAGGCTCCAGCCGGCATCTCTGCAGACGCCACACCGCAACAGACAGCCGCATGGCTGCTCAACGACAGCGTCCCGCAACCCGAACGCGAAGCCCTGCTCACAAAAGACAATCGCCCTGATCGACGTGCGCCCCACGCGGTCCTCGCCGCCATGACACAACAGCTTCCCGACACGCCAGGCTCGCCCGAAGAATACCGCCGCATTCCATGGATCTGGCGTGTCGCTGTGGATGTCGGCAAATCGGGCAGCGATGAACAACTGGCCGCCGTGCTGCGTCACAGTCTTCCCCAGCCAGGGCAGCCGCTGCAGCACTGGCAGGCCGTCGTCGTGGGAGGCGGTTTAATCAATGGCGTGAGTCTTTCCGGTCGCTGGCCGCACGAAGTCTTCGCAGGAATTCTC
>CAZLOQ010000039.1:0-39414 GCA_964561125.1 uncultured Chitinophaga sp.
TGTTTGCGGCCTGTAAGGCCAGTTCCATCAGCCTGGCATGAAATGCCAGGTCAGGACACCCGCGAAACCTTTGCCCTGTAAGGGCAGTTCTCAGCCGAACTATGCGTCTTCGGAGTGACCCGGGTGTGTAGCCGCGGGTTTGGGATGGCGTGTGATTTGAGGCCGAGAATCACACTTTCGGTTTTGGAATTCGATGCGTTTGAGGCACCTTCGATGCGATGTCGTTCCGTTCGCGGGACGTGGGCGTTTGCAATGGGCGTTGCGGGGCTGCTGTTGAGAACTGCCCTTACAGGGCGAGTTGTTCTTGTGGGTGCTGACCCAATGCAACCTACTCTTAGCGGAACGGCGTGAACCGTCCGGTTATGGTTGCTGAAATCTCCTGTCGTTACCGGACGGCTCGCGCCGTACCGCTTCTATTTGGAGCCGAAAGTAGGTGGCATTGGGTGCTGACCCGGGGTTGCACCCCGGGCTGATGGAACTGGCCTTACAGGCCGAAATCGCAGAGGGGGCGACTATCGACGTTGCTCCGCTGTATGCACGCAGTCTGCTACTTTGCTGCGCATGAGTTCACAGAGTTCCGCGTCGGGCCTGTCGAGCAGTTGTCTGCGTTCGTCGTCGGTGAGTGGCGGGCCGAAGTGAATATGAATGCGGACGGGGCGAATCCAGAGTCCATTTCGCGGCAGGGCCTGCAGGGTGCCTGCGATGCCAACCGGGTAAATCGGCTGTGACGTGCGCCGCGCGAGGGCCAGAAATCCAGGGCGAAACGGACGAACTTCGCCGGTGTCTGAACGTGTGCCTTCCGGGAAGATGCCGACGAGGAATCCGTGGTCCAGCCGGGTCATTGCTGCGCGGATGCTGCTGGTGCGCGCCGCTTCGCGACTGATGGGGATCACAAACGTGTTCTTGAGGAGCGTTCCGAGGAGGGGAATGCGAAACAGGTTATCACGGGCGAGGTAGCAGACGGGGCGTGAGAGCCAGACAGCGGCCACGAGGGGATCGAGGTAGGACTGGTGGTTGAGCAGCAGCAGGCCACCGGTGTGCAGATTGAGCTGTTCGGTACCGGAGACGGTTACCCGCAGCCACGTGCGGCAGAAGATCCGAAACAGGATTCGCAGAGAGTTCCAGATGCGATTGTGTTCGCGAGGTGGCTGTGCAGCGGCCGTGTCCGTGGAAGGGGCCGGGTCCGTGGTTGGAGACGGGGCGGGAGCAGTGGCCGTGGCGGGGGTCGTTTCAGCGTTGGAAGAAGTTGGCATGGGATTCGGGCAACAAGGCTGACGCGGACTGTTCCGGCGTTGGCGTACGGGGGTGGACGTCAGGGTCCGCGGTCATTGTCGGTGGTCTGATCGGCTGTCTGAGACGTTCAATCCTTCGCAGTCCCCACGCGAAGCAGGCCACTGGCTTTCGCGGCTGGTTCGGGATCTTCGAAGGGCAGTGATTTCAGGAATTCGACGAGGTCGCTGAGCTGTTCCGGGGAGAGGTGGCTGGTGCGGCCGTGCTGATCGTCGGGGTTACTGGTTGTGAGCACATCCATGAGGGTAGCGGCGCGGCCGTGGTGCAGGTAGGGAGCTGAGCGGTACAGACCGAGCAGTGTGGGGGTGTCGTATCTGGGTCCCATGAGTTCTGTTTTGTCGTCGCTGCCGGTGCCGACGTCATGTCGTTTCAGCTGATCATTGGGGAGTGGCTGAGAGTCGGAATAGAAGGCGCCGCTGTGACAGGAGGCGCAGCGGGTTTCGGGGGACAGAAACACCTGTTGACCGCGTTTGGCTGCGGGGCTGAGTCCGCCTTTGGCATGGGGACTGAGGCTGAAGTGGTGGGAATTGGTGTAGGCGGCGAGTGCATCGAGGCGTTCGCTGCGGCCGGTAATTTTTTCGGCCATGGCATCCGGGAGGCGTCCTTTGAGCAGTCCGGGGCCCTGCATCAGCAGACCACGAATGGTGTGTTCGAAGTCCTGAACTTCATCGCGGTCTGCTGACCAGTGTACGGGGTGGGTCCAGGCAAGTCCGGCAAGGGGCTGGGTGCTGCGGAGTCCTTCGGGCTGTTGCCAGGTACGGCCGTCGGCATCACCGTCGGGATGACAGCTGGAGCAGGAGATCCAGCCCCGGGAGGTCATTGGCGGGAGTGCGGTGTAGAAGAGTTTTTTGCCCAGCAGCACATCGGCCGGGAGCGGATTTTTTGTGACAGCGACTTTGCCAGTCGGCTTGCCATCGCGGAGACTGTGGGCAACGACCTCGAAATCCAGCGCGTTATACACGAGCACCGCGGAACCGTCCGGAGTACACCGCACGGCGCGGGGATTGCTGCCCAGACTCCAGCCGGTCTGGTAGTCGATTTCGACATAGTCATCACCGATGATGCGGCAGACATACAGATCGTTGGTGCCGGCGAAGGCAACGCAGAGTGCTTTGCCGTCGGGCGTGACATCGCAGTCCCAGGGATTAGCGGTGACGCGTGTCCCGCGGATGGTATCCATCGGGACGCGATGTCGTGTGCCCTTTTTTTCGCCGCCGGTTCTGAGGATGGAGACGTAGGGGAAGATGGAACCGTTTCCGTGAGCGGCGGTGATCCGGGACCGGATATGGGTGAGGTAGGCGCGTTGACCGGAGGGGGCGAGCACAATCTGGCGACAGAGATTATCGGTGGAAGCCGCTTCCCAGGAATACTGGACGGTGCCATCGGCGGTGCTGAGCTGCAGGACGCGGGCGGTGAGATATTCGGTGACGTACAGGGAAGCATCATCGGCGGTGATGGCGATTCCGCGGGGCATGGCACCTGCAGCCCATTCCTGTTCAATGCTGCCGCTGGCGGGGTTGATGCAGAGCAGTTTTCCGGGATATTCCAGAGTCACGTAGCAGCGGCTGCCGCTGGTGTTGCTGACCACTCCGTAGGGTTCATCGAACACGGGAATGCGTCGCAGCACTTTGCCGACTGCCGCATCGATGACGGCAACTTCGTCGTCTCCGTAAACACAGCAGGCCAGAAGCTGTGAAGAGCCCAGCCATGCGACGCCTTCCGGGTGCAGGCCCACGGGGATTTCGTGGAGCACCTGCAGATCGGGCCAGCTGACGATGGTGACGCTGCCGCTGTCCCGATTGGAGCAGGCGAAGCGGGTACCGTCGGCGTTGAAGTTGAGCAGTCCGGCGGAGCGTGACTGAGCCAGTGCGGGGACGTTCCCGATGCACAGGGCTGCGATGAGCAGTGCGGGGCAGAGCGTGACGGTACGGAGCAGGGTGCGAGGAATCATGGCGAGCCTGTGGAGGGGTCAGAAGTGTTCGCGGGTCTGAATGAACAGGGCCTTCTTTTCACCGGGGAGTGTAAAGTCAAAGCCGCAGGCCTGAAAGAAACGATCGGAGGATGTGATGGCCATGACTTCGAGCACGTTGCGTCGGATGGCCAGATCCACGCATCGCTGGACGAGTCCGCGACCGATGCCGCGTCCCTGAAAACTTTCGTCCACTGCAAGGCTGCGGACTTCGGCGAGTTTGGCGGAATAAATCTCCAGAGCTGCGAAGCCGACGATCTGCCCTGCGGAAACAGCCACGAAGCCGAAGGGGATCAGATCGCTGAGTTCATCGGTGGTGCGCGGGAGCAGTCGATTGGCCTGCACAAAGCGGTTGACGAATTCTTCGAGCTGCGGGATGTCAGCCTGGCAGGCTTCGCGGATGATGTAATCGGAGGAATCAGCCTGGTTCATGGAGCGGGAAAACTTTCGCAGCCGGTTGGGCTTTGCGGTCAGAGACATTTCCGCCGCCGTGGATCGCACCCGGCGGACGATTTCATTAAGCTCTTATCATAGTCAGTCACCCGCCTTCTGCTGAACCGAAAATCCTCTCCGCTCAGAAGAATTCTCCGGACCATGGAAATCCTGCACGCACTCCTCGCCGCACAGAAAACCATCACCGGCCGCGTTGACTGGATCGGCTTCTCTACCGTTTCCCGCGGCATCATTCAGCCCCAGACGGAAGTGCAGATTGTCACGGGCGGCATTGCCGGCGATCATCACTGCCGCCCCAAACGCAGCTCAAAACGCCAGGTGACACTGATTCAGGCTGAACATCTGCCGGTCGTCGCCACGCTGCTTGGAAAATCGGCCATTCCCCCCGAACTGCTCCGCAGAAACATCATCGTCTCCGGAATCTGCCTCGCAGCACTCCGTTACCAGACCTTCAGGATCGGCGAGGCAATCCTTGAAGGTTCCGGCAGCTGCCCGCCCTGCTCACGCATGGAAGAAAATCTCGGACCCGGCGGCTACGCTGCGATGCTGGGACACGGTGGCATCACGGCCATCGTTCACACTCCCGGCTCTGTCAAAGTTGGCGATGCAGTCACCGTGATCGTTCCCGAATCTCAGCCCTGACGCCGTCGGCTCGCCACCCCGCAGGCATTCACATCAGGCCACACGCCTGCAGCAGCGTTTTCTGCACCGTGAAGTCATGCTGGTACGAATAGTCTGCGAGCTTTTCGCCGCGAATGATCCGTGCCATGTCGGCAGCATCATCCACGTAACGCGTGTAAGCCGGAAGGGCGATGCGCTGTGTTCCCGACTTCCAGCTCTTATGCGGTGCAATCAGTGTCAGCGTTGCTGCTGGTGAGTCCAGTGGCTGGATCTGCAGCGTGCCTGCAGTTCCGCAGACCGTGAAATGCCGGCGACTTCCGCCGTCAACTTCGAGCGCGGTGGATTTCACCGTCGCCAGTGCCCGAGGGTACTCAAGCACCGCCAGCATATTGTCCTTCAGCGAATCCCCATTCCCGCCCGAATGACGTGCATAGCCCTGCACCCGCTGCGGTGTTCCCAGCACACGGATCACCTGATCCAGCAGATGACAGCCAAGCTCAAACATCATCCCCCCGGGATACGCAGCCAGCTGAATTCGATCCGCTGCCCCCACCACCTTACTCATCACCGCCTGCACCTCAAACACATCTCCCAGCGCACCTTCCCGCAGCAGTTCATGCAGGAGACTGAAGCCGGGGTTGTAACGGTACATGTAGCCCAGCTGTACCAGCAGCTTTGCGGATTCAGCCGCCTGCAGCAGCTGCTCCAGCAGCGGCAGCGATTCACCGGCGGGCTTGTCGAGATGCACGTGGCAGCCCGCTTCGATGCAGGCCGTCGCTGCCTCAAGACTCTCACGCACCGACGTTTCCACAAGCACCGCCTGCAGGCCGGGCTGATTCAGCAGTTCCTCCTGAGTCATCCATGGAAGGTCCCTGAAGGCCGCCTGACGTTCAGCCGTCTCACGCCGCCGTGGATCCGATTCCACAATTCCCACGACCTCGTAGTCCGCAGACTGACGGTAAACCGACAGTTTGGTGGCATGAGCGTGACTGGTGCCGATCTGGCCGATGCGGATCGGGGCGTGGGCTTTTGCAGCCGGACTTCGACCCAGGAGCGGGGAATTGAGCGGATCTGGCAGGAAAACTCCAGGCGCCATCCCAGCCGCTGAACCGGCAGCCAGAAACGAGCGTCGAGGAACAGGTGCAGGCGACATGCTATTGCTCCGGGTGGAAGTGCGTGGACATGCTGGAAGTGGAATTTCCAGGAGTTTTCCGGCTGCAGCGATTCACCCGAACATCAGCCCTCCAGCCGATTTTCGAGTTGGACCGGCTCCCGAATTCCGGTAGATTAAAGGGTCAGGCATCCGATGAAAACCTGCAGGTACACATGCACTCCGTTCTGCACTCTGTCCTGCACTCCGTTCTCTACCTCGTTCTGTACGCCCACTCGTGACGCCGAATCTCCGAACACGAACACCATCCTGCCCCCCACTCCCCGCCACAATCAAGGATCCGTCCCGTGCTGCACATTCTCAGCCCAGCCGATTCCGGCCGCCGTTTCTGTGATGGCCTGTCTCGCCGTCGTCTGCTGCAGATCGGTTCGCTCAGCACCTTCGGCCTGACACTCCCGGGCCTGCTGCGAGCCGAGCAGGGTGGCTATGTGCATCCCGCCGCCCGGTCGAAGAAATCCGTAATTCTCGTCTGGATGCACGGCGGCCCGTCGCAGCTGGACATGTACGACATGAAGCCCCAGGCGCCCGCCGAATACCGGGGCCCGTTTCGTCCGATCCCCTCCAGTCTTCCCGGACTGGACGTCTGCGAACTGCTCCCGGAACACGCCCGGGTGATGGACAAGTGCACCGTCATCCGCAGTTTTTCACACGGCAACGGCGATCACTGGGCCGCCGCCCACTGGATGCTCACCGGCCGTACCGGTGCAAACGGTGCTGACCGACGCCCGCGATATCCGTCCATGGGGGCCGTTGCTTCGCACCTCCTCGGCCCCACCCAGCCCGGTTCGCTCCCCTCCGTCAACATGAACGACGGCGGTTTTGGCTTCCACGGCGCCGCGTGGCTGGGCGTCAATCACAATCCCTTCCGCTACGGTGATTTCAGCTACGGCAACGAAGCCGGACAGCTGCCGACCGGCGACCACAAAAGCTTTTCACTCACCGAAGGTCTCTCTGAAACACGGCTGATGGATCGAGTGTCTCTGTCCAGTCAGCTGGACAGTCTCAAACGCCGCATCGACAGCAATCGGCTCTTCCAGCAGGTCGATGCGGTGGGGGCACAGGCAATGGACCTGGTTCTTTCCGGCCGCGTCCGCAGGGCGTTTGATACTTCTCAGGAACCGGCAGCGCTTCGCGAACGTTACGGCACCGGGTGGGGCGAACAGGCACTGCTCGCCCGCCGCCTGATCGAAGCCGGTGTCCGCTATGTGTCGCTCAACACCGGATACTTCGATGACCACGGCAGCATCGAACCGGCATTGAGGGACAAGCTTCCCCGTCATGACCGCGCCGTCGGTGTGCTCATTCAGGATCTTGCCGATCGTGGTATGCTGGATGACACGCTCGTGATCGTTGCCGGCGAATTCGGGCACACTCCTCGAATCAACGCCAATGCCGGTCGCGATCACTGGCCACAGGCCCAAAGCATTCTCATCGCTGGTGGTGGCTATCGACACGGTCAGGTGATCGGGGCCACCAATGATAAGGCTGAATATCCCGTCACCAAGCCCGTCAGCGTCGAAGACTTCTGCGCCATCGTCTATCACTCGCTGGGCCTGAAAGTTGACGACACCATTCTCGATCTGTCGGGCCGTCCCACACATCTCGTCCCGGCCGGTGAAGTGCCGCCGGAACTCATCTGAATCGCACTGCCCACTGCCCACTGCTCAATGCCGCGTACTTTAGGCTCCTGATAGAAGCGGTACGGCGCGAGCCGTCCGGTAACGATAGAAAATTTCAGCATCCATCACCGGACGGCTCGCGCCGTTCCGCTAAAAATAGGTGGCATTGGCCAACTGCCCACTGCCAACTGCTCACCGCGCCGCAGGACTCCGCCAATGCTCACGCGAACGGCTCTTCCACTGTTCTGCCTGCTCGCCTGCCTTGCCGCGACAGCCGCACCGGCCCGGTCCGCGCCGCCGTCCTTTCGCAATGATGTCATGCCGGTCCTTTCCAAAGCCGGCTGCAGCCTCGGCACCTGTCACGGCAATCAGCACGGCAAAGGGGGCTTCAAACTGTCACTCCGCGGACAGGACCCCGCTGCCGACTTCATCACGCTCACTCGCAGTCACGCTTCCCGTCGCATCAATCCAGTTAACCCTGCCGACAGCCTGCTGCTCCGAAAACCGCTCGCACTTGTCCCCCACGACGGTGGGCGACGGCTGCACTCCGACAGCACCCCTTATCGCATCCTCCACGACTGGATCGCTGCCGGCATGCCGGCTGATCCCGCAGCCGCACCCACGCTCGTCACACTGCGCGTCGAACCTGCGGAAATCATTCTTGAAAACGGCCAGCGCAGCGTGCAGCTGCAGGCCACCGCAGAATTCTCTGACGGCACCAGCCGCCGCGTCAATGAACTGGCCGTGTTCGAATCTTCCAGCCCCGATGTGACAGTGACGCCCGGGGGCGAAGTGCGGTTCCCGGAATCCCGCTCCGCGCGACAGACATCCGTGACCGTCCGTTACCTCGACCAGCAGTCCGCCGTAATGGCTGCCTGCGTCCCTGCTCAGCCGGACTTCCGATTCACCGCCCCTGAACCCGCGAATATCCTCGACGAAAAAGTCTTCGCACGGCTGCAGAAACTCCGGATCAATCCTGCACCGCTGTGCAGCGATGCGGTGTTTGTCCGACGACTGTATCTGGATGTCACCGGACGCCTGCCCACTGCCGAACAGGCTCGCAGCTTCATCCTCTCTTCGGCCGCTGATAAACGCAGCCGGCTGATCGATGAGCTGCTGGATTCCCCGGGCTATGTCGACTTCCAGACACTCCGCTGGTGTGATTTGCTTCGCGTCGAAGACAAGACGCTGGATGCCAAGGGCGTCGAAGTGTTTTCGCACTGGATCCGCGCCTGTGTTTCACAGGATCGTCCGCTGCATGAATTTGCCGCCGAGATCGTGAGCGGACAGGGGAGCACCTACAGTGAACCGGCAGCCAATTTTCATCGTGCCCTGCGGACTCCTGAAGAACGCGCCGAAGCGGCCGCTCAGGTGTTTCTTGGAGTTCGTCTGCAGTGTGCCCGCTGCCACAACCACCCCTTCGATCGCTGGACTCAGGATGATTACTACGGCTGGTCCGCCTTCTTCGCCCGCATCGATTACAAGATCCTCGAAAATCGCCGTCGTGATATCAATGACAAGCACGAGTTCGACGGTGAACAGATTGTCTTCCAGAAAAGCTCCGGCGAAATGCTCAACCCTGCCACCGGCCGGCCTGCTGAACTTCGCTTCCTGCAGGACGCCGGCAGCCTGTCGGTACTGACAGTTGCTGCCCCTGTTGCCGAAACACTTCCGGAAAACAGCCCCCTCCCCGATCCCCGCAGGGACCGCCTGCAACAGCTCGCTCAATGGCTCCGTCGCCCCGACAATTCCCGCTTCGCGGCTACTCAGGCCAATCGCATCTGGTTCCAGCTCTTCGGGCAGGGCATCGTCGATCCCATCGATGACTTCAGAGCCACCAATCCCCCCGCCAACCCCGAACTCCTGCAGGTGCTCACAGACGAATTCATTCGTGGCGGACTGCAGGTCAAACCCCTGATGCGGCTGATCCTCAATTCCCGCACCTGGCAGCTCGCGTCCGAAACCAGCGACAGCAACCGCGATGATCAGCTCCTGTTTTCACACGCCACCCCGCGAAGGCTCACCGCCGAACAACTCCTCGACGCCTTCAGCCAGGTCCTCGAAACCCCCGTCCGCTTCAGCGGGCTTCCGCCAGGACCTCTGGCCGTGCAGATTTCCGGCGTCCGTACCGGGGGACACCGCTACAGTCGTCCCGAAGCCGGTGATCGCTTCCTTGCTCTCTTTGGAAAACCCGGCCGACTGCTCACCTGCGAATGCGAACGCTCCGCCGAAACCACACTTGCACAAACCATGGAACTGGTCGGTGGCGAAGTTCTCGCCGGACTGCTCAAACAACCCGGCAATCTGATCGACAACACTCTCAATTCCCCCGATTCCGATTCGAATTTTCTTGACCATCTGTGGTGGACAGCGCTCGCGCGAGCACCCTCGTCCGCCGAACAAACTGAGATGCTGGAGTATCTCCAGCAGGCACCGTCCCGCCGTCAGGCACTCGAAGACATCACCTGGGCCGTACTTAATTCCCACGAATTCCTCCTGAAACAATAACTCCCATGCCAGCTACCGCACGTCACTGCTTCCCCCGACGCCCGCTGCTGCAGATCGGCGGTGCCGGCCTTCTGGGACTTACGCTGCCACGACTGCTGGAAGCCCGCCAGCTGCAGACTCGGCAACCCCCGGCCTCGCAGCCCGCCGGTCGCGCAAAGTCCGTCATCTTCCTGTTTCAATGGGGCGGCCCCAGTCATGTCGATACCTTCGACATGAAACCCGGTGCCCCCGACGGCTATCGGTCGCTGTTCACTCCCGTGTCCACATCAGTCCCCGGACTGCACGTCTGTGAACACCTCCCTGAAACCGCCAAAGTGCTGCATCGCATCGCACAGATCCGCACCGTGCACCACACGATGAATAACCATAATTCCGCAGGCTACACAGCGCTCACCGGTGTCGAACCACCGATTGATGATCAGCGTCTCCGCGAATCACTCGATCTGTTCCCGGGCTACGGGGCCGTCGTGGATGCCATGGCCCCCGCCGCCACCGGGCTGCCAACCAGCGTGTCCTTCCCTTATCAGATCGCTGACGGTTCAGTCACTCCGGGACAGCGCGCCAGCTTTCTCGGACGTCGACACGATCCGCTGTTCTTTCGCGATGATCCCAACGCTCCGGATTTCCGCCTGACGCAGCTCAGCCTGCCCGGCGATGTGTCACTGGACCGTCTCAGCAGTCGCCGGGGGCTGCAGCAGATCATCAATCAGCAGGCCCGCGAACTCGACCAGTCCGCAGCCGCTCAGGGACTCAACGCGTTCTACGGACGAGCCCTTGAAATGCTCAATTCAACCGATGTTCGTCGAGCCTTTGATCTGGCTGCCGAACCCGTTCAGCTCCGCGAAGCCTATGGCCGCACCACTTACGGGCAAAGCTGTCTGCTGGCACGCAGACTGGTGGAACATGGCGTGAAGTTCGTCACGGTGTACTTCGCGGCCAGCATCGGCGGTCGCAGCAAAACCGATGGAGGCTGGGATACACATGGTTTTGATAACACGCGCATGTATGAGATTCTGCCGGAATGGCACCTGCCGATGACGGATCATACGCTGCCAGTCCTGCTGAACGACCTGCAGGACCGCGGACTGCTCGATGACACACTCGTCCTCTGGATGGGTGAATTCGGCCGCACACCGAAAATCAACGGGAGTATCAGCCGCGATCACTGGCCCAAATGCTACACCGCACTCATGGCAGGTGGCGGAGTTCAGGGCGGAGCTGTCTATGGGGCCTCTGATAAATACGGCGCCGTTCCCGATCGCGACCCTGTCTCTATCGGTGACCTCGCCGCCACCCTCTACTATGCCCTCGGCATCGACCACAACCTTGAAGTTCACGATAACCTCAATCGCCCCCTGCCACTGGCAAAAGGCCGTCCCGTCTCGCAGATTTTCACCAGCTCCTGAAGGCTGCTCCCGGCGTGATGGATGACACCCTGGGTACGACACGGCAATCCAGCGAAGAAGATCCGTTGGTTCCTTTGGTTCCGTCGCGGAGAGCGGGCGGTTATTCCACGTGCCATTCGGGCCAGGGATCGCGGAGTTTTTTCCAGCGGGCAGGGCCGGTGGCAAATTCGCTCTCGGTGAGCAGGCAGGCATCGAGTGCCTGTTGGAGAGCGGGCTGGTTGAGCGGACAGCCGATGAGGACCAGTTCCTGACGGCGATCACCGGTCTCTGCGTCCCAGAGCTGCTGGATTTCTTCCCGTTCGACCGGATCGTCAGGCAACTGCCCATCTGTGGAATCAGCCCACCACATGCCACCCGGTTCAGCGCTCACGACAGGCCCGGCCTGAGACCAGAAGCCGGAGATCTGCGGACGGCTGGCGAGCCAGAAACAGCCTTTGGACCGCAGCAGGGTGCTGGTGAGAGGATGGGACGTCCAGAAGTCGTGAAATCTTTGCGGATGAAAGGGGCGTCTGGCGCGATAGACGAAGCTGGCGATGCCGTATTCATCAGCTTCAGCGGCCTCCTGACCGCGGGGAACCGCCATCCATTCGCTGCTGCGTTCGGCCCACTCCATCCGGAACAGTCCGGTATTGAGCAGTGCTTTCGGGTCGACCTGACCGCGGGTGCATTCGAGGATTTCGGCGTCGGGGTTGAGCAGTTGCAGGAGGCGTCGGAGCTGATTCAGCTGGTCCGGTGTGACAAGGTCCACTTTGTTGATGACCAGCAGATTGGCGAATTCAACCTGATCTGCAAGGAGCAGAGACAGATCGCGGTCGTCGTCTTCGCCCGCTTCCAGGCCGCGGTCGCGAAGGGCATCTTCAGAACGGAAATCTCTGAGGAAACCGGCGGCATCAACCACCGTGACCAGGGTATCCAGCTGAGCGATCTCGGAGAGGCTGGAGCCGGAATCATCGGTGAACGCGAACGTCTCGGCGACCGGGAGCGGTTCAGCGATGCCGGTGGATTCGATCAGCAGATAGTCGAAGCGACCTTCCCGGGCCAGTTGAGCAACTTCGCGGAGCAGGTCTTCGCGGAGCGTACAGCAGATGCAGCCGTTGGACAGTTCGATGAGCTTTTCGTGGGTGCGGCTGAGCTGAGCGGGGCTGCGAGCGACCTGCAGGGCATCCACATTGAGTTCGCTCATGTCGTTGACAACGACGGCGGCTTTGAGTTGTCCGCGGTGCTGCAGGATGTGATTGAGCAGCGTGGTTTTGCCGGCGCCGAGGAATCCGGAGAGCACCGTGACGGGAAGCCTGGGCATAGCGGGGAGCAGCCGATCTGTTTTCAGCGTTTAACGAAGAGTTGTCGGGCTGTAATGATCAAAGATTTGTCCTCATCGAATTTCGCGGTGCCCTGAACCACCAGCAGATCGAATTCTTTGAGGTTGAAGAGTTGTCGAGCGTCAAGTTTGAGCGTCTGGCCGGAATCATCGGTGAACTGAACTCGAGCCATCTGCACTTCGATGTCGCGTTTGCAGAACGGACATTCGTGGGGGTTGTGCGTCTCGTCGCCGTCCTGATTGGTTGCATCAGTGACGACAAACGCTGCAAGGCCGTCCGCGAAGGGGGGAAAATCGCCGGCATTGATGCGGGCACGGACTGTGACAAGTGCACCCGGCTGCAGCGTGGAATCGCTGAGACCCTTGTGCACTTCGGGAATCGGCTGCTCACTTTCGGGAGGTGCCTGCACCAGAAAACGAGTCCGCGCGGCTGATAAAGCAGGATCTTCTGTGCTGCAGCCTGAAACACAACAGGCGGTGAACAACAGACAAATCATCAGCCGGGAAGCATTCATGGGAGTGATCTCGTGAGTCTGATTCCGGAAACGACTTCGGCAGCTGATCAGAACCGGGCCGGAGTAACCTTCCCGAGCCCGGTCTGTAATGCTGGCGGGTGAAGCAGGACGTTATTCGGCCTTCGGTGCTTCGTCAGCTGGTTTCTCTTCGGCTGGCGTCTCTTCAGCTGGCTTCTCGTCGGCCGGCTTCTCTTCAGCTGGCGTCTCGTCAGCTGGTTTCTCTTCAGCTGGTTTCTCTTCAGCTGGCTTCTCGTCAGCTGGCGTCTCTTCGGCTGGCTTCTCGTCGGCTGGCTTCTCTTCAGCTGGCTTCTCGTCAGCTGGCTTCTCGTCGGCTGGCTTCTCGTCGGCTGGCTTCTCGTCGGTTGGTTTCTCGTCAGCTGGCGTCTCTTCAGCTGGTTTTTCTTCTGTATTGGCGGTGGGTTCGTCAGCGGGAGTCATCTCGCCGGCAGCGGCGGCTTTGATGTTTTTGAGTGCTTCGTCGATGGAGGCGGAGACTTCGGACCAGGATTTTCCTTCGGCGCCGTGCATGGTCTTGTCGAGTTCGCCGTAGCCATCCATCAGGGTTTTGACGGCAGTTTCGATGGCAGCGAGTCGGTCTTCGGGGAGTTTTTCGTTTTGGGCGAGCGGTCCGAGTTCTTCGAGGACGTGTCCGACATCATGGAGGGCATCGTGGGCATCGTCAGGTTTATCGGCTGTGAAGGCCGTGGCAATTTCGGAGTGGAGTGTGGAGAGTTCGGTGACAGCTTCCGCGAGTGTTTCGGCGTGAGCGTGTTCGTGGGTGTGGTCTTCTTCGGATTGAGCGGTTTCAGGGGCTGATTCCTGACAGCCGGCAGTGAGAGCGAAGGAAAAGCAGGCGAGCAGGCAGAGCTGCCAGTTCAGGGATCGCATGGGGAAACTTTCTGAAAAGGTGATGTGTCAGCTGCACGGAGCAGATCGGGGTACAGACTGAAGTATATTCCGTTGCCGGTGTGTGTCTGTACCCCGGTGGCTGCCGAAAACGCGAATTTCTCAGGTACCCGTCAAATGGCGGTGCATGAAAATCCGCGTGATTTCCCTGCCTGATTTCGGGTTTTCGCTTGACTTTTCAGTGGTGATGGGACGGCGCGCCGATGGCGACAATTCCACCGGGTTCACCCCCAACGAGCGATTTCCCCTGCACCTTCAGATCGTTCAGCGTCATCACCCAGATCGTGCCGTCACCGGGATTGGTGATCACTGCGTGGCGACCTTCGCTGTCACAGGCCAGAGCGTGGTGTCCGGAATGTCCCTGCACGCGACTGGGGCCCACCGGGATTGACTGCAGGATCCGTGCGTCACGGAAGTCGCGGTCGCGGTTGGGATCCAGTTCGATGACAGTGAGCAGTTCCTGGGGGGCGCTGGCGTCTTCAGCCGCTTCGGTGCGGTCCTGAAATACGAATGCCAGCCTTCTGCCGCCGGCAGCCAGCACGACTTCGGGCGGTGTGAGTGCCAGCCCATCCGCGACGTTGACCGGCAGCCTGACGACTTCGGGCTGAGCATCCGCGGCATTGACCAGACACAGTGCGGATTGTTCACCGCTGCCGGTTGTGAACAGCACCCAGTTGCGATGGTTGACAAACCCGCCCGTTCTGAGCGGCTTCTGGTTTTCAGGGTCCGTACCCAGCGACAGGTGCTGAACAGTCACCATTTCCGGGGAAGCCGAAGCATTCTCATCAGCCGTCACCCAGCAGACTCCGTCCGCGGGGGCGAAGAATACTTTGCCGGAATTCGCAGTGGCACCATGGATGACCCCGGTGGGCAGTCGCAGCGAGTATGCGAGCGACTCAGCGGCCGGTCGCTGCAGATTCACCACGTCCACCCGACCGGCATGCTCACCTTCCGCATCGATCCACGTCGCGTAGCAGACTTTGCCTGCGACGGCCGCCAGTGTGATGTGGCGGCCACCACCACTGAAGAAAGCTGCAGCAGGTTGTCTGCCGGGCTGACGAAAGTCTGCCGGGTCGAGCATGGAGAAGCCGTTGGCGCTGTCATTGGCCAGAAAAAATCGTCCGTCGTAGACATACAGATGGGCCGGGTTACCGCCTTCGGCGGAGAGGTTTGCGGTGCGTACGGAGGGGAGTCGGGGGTAGGTCCAGTCTGAATGATTGCCGTGCGGCACCGCACGCACTCCGCTGTCAATTGCTACCCAGCCATTGGCACCGACTTCTCCGGTTTCGCTTTTGCGTCCGCGGACACCAGCGATGATCCAGCCGTCATGCTGATCCATCTGCGCAAAATCCTGCTGACCGGCTGTGAGCTTCGGGAAGCCGGGCAGAGGTGCGGCCGTGATGGTCCACTTCTGATTCTGAGCGCGGAAGACTTCGCCCCAGTAGAGTGAACCGGAGGCGCGGTCCTGCCAGACAATACGCGTGACACGTTCTCCGAAAGACGGCGCGGCGACTCGGCGCTGCTGAGCGAACGTGCGGCCGGAATCGCCCGACAGGATGCCTGTGAGGAGACAGAGACTGATGCTGAGGACAAAGAACAAACGACGCACGGCTGTGCCGCCGCGTGGGGGTTGAAACATTGATGGTCTCCAGTTTTGCATTGGGGAAAAACGCTGCTGATCAAACATCTGAACTCGTCCCCGGAAATCCTCCGGGACATTCTCATTGCGCAATGAATTCTGTGCAACAACAGGTCGTCGCGGCCCGGTAATTTTCTGCGGGCTGCGGGTTCAGGGCGTCTGCGGAACTTCTTCGAGCCATGGGAGATCGGTGCCGGACTCCTGAAAAAAACGGCCGTGCTGTCTGCGGATGAGCTGCCAGCGGGAGCCGGTCACTGCGGGATGAATCCAGATGAACATGTGCCCCGAACCAGCGCTGCGGTAAACGAGCGGCTCGCCGGTCAGATCGGCACTGTCGGTGTAGCCAGGCTGCCCGTCGAAGAACGTTTTGAGCACCTTCCAGTCATCGTCGGAGGGGGCTGATATTCGCGTCCAGGTCGTTCCGGAAAAGGACCATGAATCCGGGGCCGGCATGCTCACTGCCGCAAGCGGACTGACATCGTTGCCGCCGGACCAGCCGCAGCCGGCAGAGACGGTCAGAAGCAGCAGCAGGGCAGGACAGAGGACTGATTTCATTGGCCTGACTCCCTTAGAAATCTCCAGTGATGCGGCCGTCATTACGCCCGAAAATGTTGCGAAATACCGTGACATCCACATTCTCGCTTACAAAACGCACACTCCCGTCGCAGAGCGACAGCTGAGCACCTCCGGTGTGCTGGCTGCGGGGACCGGAAATGACGTCGCCGTGATGAATCACGTCCGATGTGGTGGAATTCGGGGTCAGGAATCCATGCACCAGCGTCTGGTAACCTGTCGCAGAAATCCATGCTGACGCGCGGCGTCCGTCCCACGCCGTTGCGGCCGCCGCCAGCATTTGTTCGCCCGTCGCGCTGCAGGCACCCCCAAGACTCACACGCTTCATCTGTCGCTGCGGATTCACCAGCGTCGCGGCACTGGGAACGCGGTTTCCAAAAAGCCCCTCAGCCATCAGTACGGTGTTGCTGGTCCCGTCCGTAATGTCGCGAAAACGCGTGTTCGATCCCCGCCAGAACAGCCCGTCGCTCTGAGCAGAGCAGTAGGTGTTGCCGGCACCGGTACCGCCATTGAGCAGATAATTGCCGCCAGCCCAGCGATAGCCGAAGGCATCCGTGAAAAACGGATCTCCGGATTCGCTGGGACACAGCAGCACTGCCAGAGGCCGTCCGGCTACCGCCGACAGCGCAGGATTCACCTGCGGATTCCACGCCAGACCAACCAGCAGCGGCTGCCGGAAATCAATCAGTCCATGCAGGGCAGACTGCTCGTGATACGGCAGCAGTTGCGCCTGCGCGGAATAGCCGTAGAGCGAACCGGAGGCCTGCAGCGGGAAGGAACTGTGTGCGTCATGATAGTTGTGGGTGGCCAGTGCGAGCTGCTTGAGATTGTTTTTGCACTGGGTTCTTCGCGCCGCCTCCCGCGCCTGCTGTACGGCAGGAAGCAGCAGGGAGACGAGAATGGCGATAATGGCAATCACCACGAGCAGTTCAATCAGGGTGAATCCACGGGCAGAACGAGGGCGCAGCGGGGACATATGTGGTTTCCTTTTGAGATGAATGCATGAGAAGCCGGACGCGACGTGCGGGTACACGGCGGCTGATCCGTGCGGAGTAATGCAGGCGCAAACGTGGCCCGCGCGAGACGGTGCAACAGACGCGCAGGGAGCACTGCTGATGGGGCGAAAACCAAACACTGACCCGCAGCCGGCAATTCCGGCGACCGACTTCGACTCTGACAGTCATAGACGATCCGCAGGCAGCGCGAGGCCGGTGATCCTGGCCTCGTGTTTGCCGTTCAGCTGACGGGCCGAACGTCGACGGGTGGGCCGCGAGGCTGAGGCTGTCTGCTGACAGCACGGGGATGCGGGAGCGGAGACTGTGGGGGGCTGAGCACTTCGCGGGACGCGAAAGTCAGCACGCAGCAGCCCGGAGCAGAGATGCGGGGGGCAAAAATGGCCCGACAGAGAACGCAGCCGGAGCACTGGTGGTCCGATTGATCGTCTGTGTCTTGCGGCTGATCAGCCCGGTCGTGCCGAAAATGCCGGTGACCGCTGCAGACATCGCAGGATGCCTGCAGGGAATCCGCAGCAGACACGTAATCCATACACGCATGCAGCGCCGGTGCAAATGCAGGCGATACAAGCATTTGCACGCTAAGCAAATGCAAAATGATTGCATGTAAGAGGGTGCGCATGGGATCCGGAGTCAGAAATTCGGCAGCCGGGAGTGGCCGCGAAATCTTATCGGAGAATCCCCGGAGTCAAGTGCAGGGAACACAAAAATTGATTAATCAATGCGTGCCGCAGGGTTTCACGATAGCTGTGAGCGAAGCGGGACGGGTGACGGGGACTTCCGTTCCGTTACTCCTGCGGCTGCTCCCGCTGTCCCTGACGCGTCACGATGGGCACATAACCGTATTCCATGCCGGCAGGGGGGATGACAAGGAGTGCCGGATCAAGTTCTGCGACGGTTCCACGGGCTGGCGGCGGGAGGTATTCGCGGTCTTTGGTCCAAGTTTGGTGAATCAGCTCCACGCGTCGCTGCAGAGACTCACGCTCGTCATCCGTGAGGTCTGCATTCTGCAGAGCCGGCTGATCAGCAAACCGATACCAATACCATGTGATCACACTGCCATCGCCGGGAAAGGCCTGAAAGGGGCCGGCGGCAGGCCCCGGTGTTTTCCAGCAGCTGTCGGGTTCTTCCGGTGTGACGTAAGGTTCGGTCTGAGGTCGGGGAGCACGGTCAAAGCGGACCTGCTGGAGCCGGGTTTCGGTGGGGACCTCTGCAGGAGCAACCGGCACCCAGCGAGCCTGGCCCCTGTCACTGGTGGCCAGTCGATAGTACTCAGGGAGCCGTACAAGCGTCTGTGGATCGGCCCCGACCTCGCCTGTGAATTTCGGATCCCAGCGATAACCGAATGTTTCAGCATCAATCGCCTCCGGTCTGGCGAAATCAGACCACGCAATCCGCACCTTCTGGTCACGGGGGACAGGCGGCTTGTAAATCTGCCAGGTCGCTCCCCCCTGACCTGTGAACTGATGCACGGCCGAATGCTGTGGGGCGATGCGGCCACTGGCTGGAGCACCGCCGGCAAACCAGGCGACGACATCATCCCAGAGTGCCTGGCGATTGTAGGCCGTGATGCGATGCACTGTGGTGGATGTGCCGTCCGGATTGCGGGGAAAGGCTGTCGGTGCAACCCGCGCAAACACACGTCCCTGCGCATCCTCAGCCTGCCATGCCGGAATGTACTGCGTCTCCATCTGCACAGCTTTGTTGGGTTGTGACCCGCGTGTATCGAGAAACATTCCGGCGACGGCAGGATCGGTGATGGCCGCCCGCGACCAGAAACAGGGGGTGAAGAACGCGACCGGCCCGCGGAAGCTGGCTGTGTTCAGAAACAGCGTCCATGACTGGTCTCCGGTAGGAACGGGAGCCCCCAGTGTTGTGGGTTTTGCCGGAATCAGCGGGAGTGGCAGGTAGCCGTAGCCGAAGAGCTCTCCGGAAGTGCCCTGCCTGAGATTCAGTCCATCCGGTGGCCAGAGCACCCACGGGCTGAGCTGGGCAATGCCGTACTTGCCCTGAGGCTTGTTCCAGTCACGACCTTTACCGGCGCCCGGGCCATTGGCCCATTCTGAGAAATTGCGGGCGACACCTCCCATGATGAACTTGGGGGTTTCAGTGGCGAATCGCGTGTCCCGCCACCAGCCCAGTCCTCCTTCGATGTCAGAATACATGTCCTTCGGGTCCGGACCGTCATACTGTGCGTGCATCCATGTGCCGAACAGACCGGTTTGAAACCGATTCCCCGGGTAGTTCTGCAGGAGCGGCCAGGCGGTGACGTACATGGAAAACCCGGCGTTGAAAGTCTGAGGCACTCTGGAGTGCGGCACAAGCAGATAGCCGGCCATCTCAGCCGACTCAGGGGCCGACGCAGGCGCGGCCGGTGGTTCGTCGGCGATCACGTCGGCTGAGCACCACAGTTGCAGGCAGTAACTGATCAGGCACAGTTTGAAGAGGCTGGTTGGCAAAGCAGTAAAGCGAAGGAACATGGTGCAGCTTTCTGCGGTCTGCAGGGGCAGAAACCGAGTTGAGAGGGGCGGGGTTTGGCGGTTGGATGATAGCGAATGTGAGCATCTTGTTCACGCCTCGAGCACTCCCCTGCCCACGACTCCGCACTTGACAGCTTCAGTCGGATTCTGTTTGACTGTATCGAGACTCGTTCGGAGTCGAGATTCCGATCGATCATGCATTTCCGGTCGATCATTTCCAGTTCGACTGCGGGAGCTCATCTTGAACCATGCTCGGGAACACGTGTCTTCCGCACCCGGCCGCTGGCTGCTGCCGCTCTGTCTTCTGCACGCCCTCGTTACGCTCCTGCAGCACTGGATTTACTGGCGACAGCTTCCGGAACGCGTGGCGACCCACTTTGGCTGGGGCGGGGTGCCCAATGACTGGATGGACAGAACATCTGCGACGATTGTACTGGCAGGTTTTCAGCTGGTGTTCCCGCTGCTCCTGTTGAGCGTTGTGCGGCTGTTGAAGTGGATGCCCAGCGGCCTGATCAATATTCCGCACCGCGAATACTGGCTGGCGACAGAGCGGCGGGAAGAGTCGCTGGCGTGGCTTCAGGGCCCGATGTCGGGAGTGGCGGGTCTGACAGCCGGGCTGATGGCGGCCACCAGTCATTTGACTTTTCGAGCGAACATGAGGGCTGGAGGACTGGAGGAAGTTCCCTTTTTTGTCTGTCTGGCTGTCTACCTTGCGGGCACGTTCTGGCTGGTGTTCCGGATCCTGCGACGGTTTGGCACGGTACCGGTACCGTCTGGAGAGAACATGGCGAGCGGTTGAATTCCACTTTCCGATTCTCGCCCTGCTTTCACCACATTTCTCTATCCCTTCCCAAAACACCCGTTATACTTTGCGGGTCCCGCCTGCTGTCCGGCGTGGAAATCCTGGCGATTTCCCCTGTGTAACTGTGTCAGCAGCAATCGATCAATCAGCGGGCATCTTGAAGCATTCAGATTCGTTCACCGGCCAGTGCGTCGGTCCTGAACGTCTGCCAGCACCAGGCATTGGAATCTCCGGCACCATCATTCGTCGGACGGTCTCTCGGCATTGAGTTCTGGGAATGTTTCCAACTTTCACCCAGGACCATTCATGAATTTCAGAGACTTCGGGCTCGCCGAACCGCTCGTGCGCGCCGTGGCTGCTCAGGGCTACTCCGTTCCAACTCCCATTCAGCAACAGGCCATCCCGGTGGTGCTCAGCGGCCGCGACGTAGTCGGTATCGCTCAGACCGGTACCGGTAAAACGGCCGCCTTCGCTCTGCCGCTCCTGCATCGGTTGCACACCACCGCACCCGCAGGTCCCGGATCCGGCTCGCGCCGCGGCACTCCCCGCGCACCCCGAGTACTGGTGCTCGCCAGCACTCGCGAACTGGCTCTGCAAATCCGCGACAGCTTCGCCGACTACGGAGCCTCTTCCGGTGTTCGCATCGCTGTCATCTACGGTGGTGTCGGCCAGGAACCGCAAACCCGCGCTCTCCAGTCAGGCGTCGATATCCTCGTAGCCACTCCCGGACGACTGCTCGATCTGATGCAACAGGGCCACTGCTCCCTCGAAACCATCAAAGTGCTCGTCCTCGACGAAGCTGACCGCATGCTCGATATGGGCTTCTTCCCGGCGATCCGCAGAATCCTGCAGAAAGTCCCGAAAGCCCGGCAAACGCTCATGTTTTCCGCCACCATGAAGCCGGAAATCCGCGAACTCGCCGACTCCATGCTCAGCGATCCCGTCAGCATCACCATCGAACCAAAACAGAAAACCACCGAACTGGTCACTCAGTCAGTCGCCATCGTCCCCCAAAAACAAAAAATCCACGCTCTGGTTCACCTGATTCATCAACTCGTGCCCTCCCGCTGCATTGTCTTCAGCCGGACCAAGCACGGCGCCGACCGCATCGTCCGACAACTCACCACCGCCGGACTCACGGCCGCTGCCATTCACGCCAACAAAAGTCAGAACAAACGCCTGCGGATTCTGGAAGAGTTCCGCAGCAGCGCCCCACCAGTGCTCGTAGCCACCGACATTGCAGCCCGCGGGATCGATGTGGACGCGGTTTCGCATGTATTCAACTTCGATATGCCCACCGAAGAAGAAACCTATGTGCATCGCATCGGCCGCGCAGGCCGAGCCGGTACATCCGGTGTCGCCGTTTCCCTGTGCGACCCCGAAGAACGACGCATGCTCCGCAGCATCGAAAAACTCATCGGCTTCACCATCGCCGCTCAGTCACTGGACGGCCTGGAACTCAGGAACACCCCAGCCGCAGATTCCAACTCCTCCACAGACTCCTCCTCAACATCCCGCCGACAACGCCCGCCCCGCCCCCGCGAACGCTCCGGAACAGATCCCCGGACTCGCAATGACCGCAATTCATCCCAGGCCAGATCGCAGGATCCCGAAGCCGATCAGTCACGTCGGTTCCGCGGCCACGAAGATCGACGCCGCCAGGAACAGCTCGATCGACGGCGCAACGGCCCACGCCAGCCCGGAGACCGCTCCGGTTCCCGCAACAACTCCGATCAACCCACCACCCAGAACCAGGCCGGCCGTCGCCCTCCCGCGAAACGATCCCGGGCAAATGGCCGCTCCGCCCCGGCCCGCTCACCACAGGCCGGACACTCGCCGCCATCCCCCAGCCACGATTTCGGTGACGGCGTTTTTCTCGGCTGATCACTCCAGCACTTCCAACGGCCAACTCCTCCACCCCCAAGTCCCCAGGTTCCAATGACCACAGATCTCCAACTCGCCCCCCAGTCCCCCGAACTCTCCGCGGAATCGGCCCCCGAACCGACCGTTACTGTACCCAGCGCACAATTGCCAGTGGAACTCCAGCCCATCGCCATGACAGACTCTGTCGCAATCGTCGCATCCACCCCAACAGTGCTCGATCTGCAAGCCGATCCTGTACCCACCGCAGCTTGCGAACCAACAACGCCCGATGAACCGGTCACACCGGTCACACCGGTCACATCTGTTGACGCAGCCGAACTGACCACGCCCAGCGAGCCGATCGCAGCGGAGTCACTCGCAGTCGAGCCGATCGCAGCCGAGCCGATCGCAGCCGAGTCAATCGCAGTGGAGCCCATCGCAGTGGAGTCACTCGCAGTGGAGTCACTCGTCGCCGAGCCGATCGCAGCCGAGCCGATCGCAGCCGAGCCAATCGCAGTTGAGTCAATCGCCGTCGAGCCAATCGCAGCCGAGTCACTCGCAGTCGGGTCAATCGCAGTTGAGTCACTCGCAGCCGAGCCCATCGCAGTTGAGCCAATCGAAGCCGAGTCAATCGCAGTTGAGTCACTCGCAGTTGAGTCACTCGCAGTTGAGTCACTCGCAGTGGAGCCGATCGCAGCCACTGCCGATTTCACTGCTCATGTGATTACTGATCACATGCCTGCCATGACCAAAACCGCAGCCAAAAAAGCCCGCCGCGCCGCCGCTGCTGCCGCTGCTGCCGCTGCTGCCGCTGCTGCCGCCGCTTCACCTTCAGCGACGGTGTCGGACGAAAGTTCGCCAGTGTCCCCCGCTGCCGTTGCCGCTCAGCCGGTCCTCACCAGCCCTGTTCCGACGCATCCGGCAGTTGCAGCATCGCCGGCAGTCGTCCCGCTCCCGACTCCATCCGCATCCTCCGCCGACGCACCTTCATTCGCAGAACTCGGTCTCTCCGAATCGCTGCTGGCGGCGGTCCGTACGGCCGGCTATACCTCCCCGACGCCGATTCAGGCGCGGACGATTCCGCATCTTCTGGCCGGTCGCGATCTGCTTGGCCAGGCTCAAACCGGTTCCGGCAAGACGGCCGCGTTCGCGCTGCCGCTGCTGCACCATATTAATGTTTCTGTGCGGCATCCGCAGGTGCTCGTACTGGTCCCCACCCGGGAACTCGCATTGCAGGCTACAGCGGCCTTTGAGCGATATGCGGCGGGTCTGCCGGGGCTGCAGGTTGCGGCAATCTACGGCGGAGCCCCGATGGGGCCTCAGTTCAGTCTGCTCAACCGCGGCGTGCATGTGGTTGTGGGAACACCCGGCCGCGTGATGGATCACATGGATCGCGGTTCGCTCAAGTTCCAGGATCTCCGCTGTCTGGTGCTTGACGAAGCCGACGAAATGCTCCGCATGGGCTTTGCTGAAAGTGTCGACTGGATCCTCGAAAGATTACCAGCAACGCGTCAGACCGCACTCTTTTCCGCCACCATGCCCGAAGGCGTCCGCGAGATCGCTCAACAGCAGCTGCGGGAGCCGGTGAATATTGAAATTCAGCAGCGTGCAGCAGCTGCCGAAACCATTCGGCAGCGCTACGTGATCGCCGCTCCCGAACAAAAGGAAGCCGCTCTGCTCAGACTGCTCGAAGCCGAGCCCTATGACGCCGCGATCATTTTTGTAAAGCTCCGCGGCACCACAGAACCGCTCGCACAACTGCTCAGTCAGCACGGCCATAATGCAGCGGCTCTGAACGGCGAAATGGCGCAGGCACAGCGTGAACGCATCATTGAACAGCTCAAATCCGGCCAGATCAGCATCGTGGTGGCGACCGATGTCGCCGCTCGCGGGCTCGACGTCCGCCGCATTTCTCACGTGATCAACTATGATCTGCCGCGGGATCGCGAATCCTATGTGCATCGGATCGGGCGAACGGGACGCGCCGGTCGCAGCGGAGAAGCGATTCTGTTTATGCACCCCCGAGGCCGACGCATTCTGCAGAGTCTTGAACGGGCTACGCGGCAGACCATCGAACCCATGCCGCTCCCCAACAATCGCGTGATCAACAAACACCGGATTCAGCGGTTCCACGAAAGAATCCTCGCGGCGCTCGCCGATCCCCAGCATGAACTGCTCGCTTCCGTGCTCCAGCAATTCCGTCGCGACCACCCGGAACTCACTGAAGAACAGATGCTCGGTGCCCTCGGAGTGCTCGCGGCAGGCGGTCGCCCAATGCTCATGCGCGACGAATTCCGCCATGTGGACTTTGATGAACCGGAATTTCGCGATCGCCGGGGCCCGCCAAACTTCCGGGGACGGCCCGATCACGGTCCGGACCGGCGCGAACCGCCTTTCCATTCCCGCGATCGGTCAGATCGCCGACAGGAAGGCCGCGGTCCCTCGAGCAGACGCGACGCGGCCATGGAAACATTTCGGCTCGAAGTCGGACATGTACATGCGGTCAAGCCAGGCAACATCGTTGGTGCCATCGCCAATGAAGCCGGCCTCAACAGCTCCAGCATCGGTCGCATCGAGATTCATGATGACTTCAGCACGGTGGATCTGCCCGCTGGCATGCCGGACAACATCTTTCAAGTGCTTCGTCGGGTGCGTGTCGCCGGTCAACAGCTGCGTATTTCCCGCATGGAGCGATCGTTTCGGCCTGGCAACAGGCCAGGTAATAACAGCGGCCCCAGACGCGACCGGTAAGCAGACTCAGCCAAATCATTCTCGACTTGCGCGTATACTCTCCCGCAGCCGCCATTGAACCCAAAGCACAATGGCGGCTTACGGCTGCTTCCGGCATCAGCGGCCAAGGAAGGTCCGCATCAGCCATGCATTCTTGCGACGCTCCAGTTCCATCACCCGCTGAAAAAAGGTCGGCTTAGCAGGGACTCGCGGAGCCCGATAGATGTGCTGAACCGGAGCGATCGGAACTGGGGAAATTTCATATGCGGGGGCGTACCGGGCAGATGCTGCGACCATCGGGGCCGACAACTGAGCACCAGACTTCTGCTCATCAGCCACAGCAGCGGAAGCCGTCAGCGCGGCGGCCATTGACAGAGCAGCGACAAAGTGGCGTACATTCCAGCAACGCATGCAGTCACCTCGGAAACAAAGAAAATCACTCCACGCCGGCAACTCAGCAAACCATCCCCGTGGTTTTCGCCCGGCGACTCAGGCTGCAGGTTGTTCGGCATGTCCTCGGTCGGCTGTACGCAGGAAGTCGGCAAAAACTGCCGGTCTGCACACTGGAGGCGGCTGCCGGACGGAATAGTGCGAAAGTCCGGGACGCGTTGCGCAGCCGTTAGTGTCAGAGCCACCGTCAGGACAATTTTTCGTGGACGATGACGAAAAATGTGTTTGAAGATGGCCAAGATCAATTGACAGCCACTCCGTTTCCGTCAATACTCGCATCAGCAAGTCTGGCACGCATGCCGGTTGCACGCGTGATCCTGAATTTCTGCGACGCGTTCGCAATGTCGCAGCCCCGCTCAGGGCGGCATGGTCTTCGCTAACATGGGTCAGTGCTGACGGTAAGTTCCCTTTCGCCGTCCGGTTCAGGCATCTTCTGGCCTGTAATGCTGTCCTGACAGTTCGATGTAATTCGTCTCACCGTACCTGCAGGTTACGGTTCCGACAAAGTTTCCCCAGCGAAACTCCAGCGTATTTTCATTTGTTGCTCTGCAGAAACCTGCAGGGCCCTTCCACTCCCGGCCGCAGACTCTGCGGGCCAGCGCATGATCGGATCCCGTTCACATATGCCAACCAGCCGTTCCGATTCCGAAGGAACCAGTCAGCGTCCGCGTCGCCGTGCAGCAGCCCGTTCTGAATCTGCCGAAGAACCGCAGCCCACACCCCGTCGCCGTCGCTCCGCAGCCTCCTCCACAGGGGCCACACCCCCCGCAGCATCAGAATCGCCTGATGACTTCGGCTCCGGGCTCGATACCGAATCCGCTCCTGCACCAGAATCACGCCCCGCTCGCCCCGCTCGCCGTCCGCGACGTTCCGCTGCAAGTGCCGCTCCCGCAGAGACTGCCCCCGTCTCCGAAAATCCGGCACCTGCACCGCCGCCAGCGCCGGTCGTGCCGAAAGCGGCAGCACCGTCCGACGTCGCGGCACCGTCCGACACCGCTGCACCGTCTGACCGCCCCCTTCGTCGTTCACGACTGGATCGTGGCTCGCGCCGCACCCCGGCCGCTCACTCCACCGAATCCTCGGATACCGGCACCCCAGCCTCCTCCAGTCGGGCCGAAGAATCCGCATCCCGCACCTCCGACCGGCTCGAACGCCGAATCGCCGACGTCGAAGCCGAAACCGGAATGCGGTATTTCAGCACCGACGACCTGGATTTCGGCGACGACGAAAGCCCTCGTTCCGACAGCGATTCGTTCGATCGTCGGCCGACGCGCCGTGACCGTGGCGGGCGTCGCGATCGACACGAACGCGAAGACGTCAGACCGCGTCCCACAGACTCTCCCGATCACCCTGGTGAATCCGAATCAGCCAGCCGCTATTCCACAGAGCGGGACGACTTTGCCGACTGGGGCGACCAGCTCTTCGGTTCTGGCAACACCGCAGATGACGCGGGCCCGGAAGACACTTCCTCACCACCCGCTGAAGGCGAACCCGGTGATGGCGAGGGTCGCCGTCGCCGTCGTCGTCGCCGTCGTCGCCGTAGTGGTGATCGCCCCCCTGGCGAATCCGCACCCCGCTTCGAGCAGCGTCCGGATCAGGGACCACCGCGCTTCGATGGTCCTCCGGGACGTCGTGAATTCGGTCGGTTCGAAGGTGGACGCAATCGTCGCGGCGGACGCAATCGTCGCGGTCCGGATACCCGCGGTGGTCAGCAAATGGGGGCTCGCGGCCCCGGCTTCGGCCGCGACCATGGTCCCGGCCCTCAGGCCCGCAGGCCCACCTACGGCGCGGCCCCCGCACCGGTTATCGAAGGCACCTTCGAAGGAGTGCTCGAAATTCAGCACCGTGGTTACGGATTCCTTCGCGACCCCAAACGCAATTACGTCGCGGACGATGCGAACCCCTTTGTCTCCACAGCACTCATGGAAAAATATGGTCTCCGCGAAGGAGTGCTCATTCGGGCTCAGGTGGGCGCCGGTTCACATCATCACGGACCTCGCGTCCACGAAATCGAACTCATCGACGGCATGACTCCAGGCGAATACTCCAAAATCCGCCTCTTTGACGATCTGACAGCCATTAACCCGTTTGAACAGATCCGACTCGAAACCGGCCCGCGACCACTCACCATGCGTGTCATGGATCTGCTCTGCCCAATCGGCAAAGGCCAGCGTGCCCTGCTCGTCGCTCCGCCCCGAACCGGCAAGACAATGCTCCTCCAGGACATCGCTCACGCCGTCAGTGTCAACCACCCCGAAATCCACCTGATGGTGCTGCTCATCGATGAACGCCCCGAAGAAGTCACCGAAATGCGGCGACTCGTCAAGGGCGAGGTCATCTCGTCGTCGCTCGACAACGATGTGGAAAGTCACATTCGACTCGCCACCCTGATCATCGAACGCGCAAAACGACTCGCCGAAGAAGGCAAAGACGTCTTCATCCTGCTGGACAGTATCACCAGGCTGGCCCGTGCCTTCAACAAACACAGCAACACCGGTCGCACTGGCACCGGAGGCCTCGACATTCGCGCCCTCGATATTCCCAAAAAGCTCTTCGGTCAGGCTCGTCGTTTCGAGGAAGGCGGGTCGCTCACAGTCTGCGGCACTGCACTCATCGATACCGGAAGCCGCATGGACGAAGCGATCTTCCAGGAATTCAAGGGGACCGGCAACATGGAAATGATGCTCAGTCGCGATCTCGCCGACCGTCGCATCTGGCCGTCCATCGACATCACCCGCTCGGGCACCCGCCGCGAAGAAAAAATCCTCCCTGCTGACATGCTCGACGGCATCACCATGCTCCGCCGCAGTCTCATCAGCCTCAACCCCATCGAAGCCATGGAACAGCTCACACGCACCATGGAACGCTTCCCCACCAACCGCGAATTTCTCACTCGCATCCGCGCGGTGCTCTAACCCCACCTCGCCGTATGCACTGGATCACCATCAGCCTGCTCTCCGCAGGCTTCCTCGGGCTCTACGAAATCGCTAAAAAAGAATCATTGCGGGGCAACGCGGTGCCTCCAGTGCTCTTCTGCAACGTCCTCACTCAGGCAGCAGTCTGGATCCCCCTGCTGCTGCTCGCCCGGGTCCAGCCCTCCGCACTCCCCGAACTGCTCCGCGTCGAATCCCTCGACTGGATCGCCCACGCCCGGCTGGCCACCAAATCATGCATTGCCGGCAGCTCCTGGATTTGCGCCTCCTTCGCGCTCAAGCACCTGCCCATCTCCATCGCCGCCCCGATTCGCGCCACCAGCCCCCTCGTGACAGTACTCTTCGCAGTCCTCGTCATGGCCGAACGCCCTTCCCCCATTCAATGGCTCGGCGTCGCAATCGTACTGGCTGCGTTCTACGCGTTTTCACTGGCAGGCCGCCGCGAAGGCATTGTCTTCCACCGTGATCGCTGGATCGCCCTCATGATCCTCGCCACCATTCTCGGTGCCGCCAGCGCCCTCTACGACAAATATCTGCTCAACACCTGCCGCTATCGATCAGCCGAGGTCCAGGCCTGGTTTTCCATCTATCTCATCCCCGTAATGCTCCCCGTCATCACACACTGGCTCATCCGCGGACGCTCCACCACCCCCTTCCAGTGGCGCTGGTCGATTCCCATGATCGCTCTGCTCCTGCTCATTTCTGACTTCCTCTATTTCTCTGCCAACGAACAACCCGGTGCCCTGATCTCCGTCATCTCGCCGCTCCGACGCACCTCCGTCATCATCGCCTTTCTCGCCGGTATCCGGCTCTACGGAGAAAAAAACTGGCGACTCAAGGCTGTCTGCCTGACTGGACTCATGGTGGGTGTCGTGGTGATTTCATTCAGCCGCTGAATGCAGCCTTCAGCAGACAGAATTCGGCGAGGCGCATTCCATCCCGGCTTTTCCCGGAAATCTGCGCAATTCCGCGCCCGGATCGACTCTTCTCTGTCAGGTCGGCATTTTTCCAAACCGGTTGTCACAGATCCAGGCGGACTGACTAAAGGAAGTCAGACGCGGGATTTGCAGAGCGGAAGGGATTGCCGGCTGCTGTACAGGTCCTCGGAATGTCATCGAGGGCCTCCCATTTCAGGCAGTTCAGAGATCAGAACAGGGAGCACCGGCAATGAAACGACAGCTTCAGCGTGTGTTGGCCATGGCACTGGTACTTGCAGTCAGCACCGGGACATTCGTCGCAGCGGAGGACTGGAGTCCAGGTGAGGGGATGGCGGCGACAATGGCAATCAACCTCGCACTTGGAAAATCCATCGAAGGAAAATCAGACTATGGTTTCTGCGACACCTGCTACCTCGCTGCCTATATCCAGCCCGGAAACTACTCCTTTATCACCACCGATCTGGAAGGTGGCCGCACCTATCTCTTCGGCGGTGCAGTCGCCAAAGAGAACGATCTGGACATCATTGTTCTCGATTCTGCGGGCAGCGAAGTCGCTCGCGATACCAAAACAGACAACATCCCGATCGTCGAGTTCACTCCATCGTCCACGGCTCGCTATACCATTCGGCTGCGGCTGTTTTCTGCCTCGGGTGGACGCTTCTGCAGCATGGTTCTGATGCAGAAGGGCGGCTGGACACTCCCCGTCGAAAATCTCAGTCGCGCCGGCCAGATCATGCTTGGTCGCTGCCGGAATGTCGCTCGCCAGGCACCCACCTGCTTTCTTCAGGAGGCTGGTGAATGGGCGGTGATCGGACGAGTACTGAACAAGGGGGACGTGGCCGTCTATTCTGACCTGCGACTGGGCACCGGTCGCCGTGTCGTCGTCGCCGGGGGTGATTCCAAAACACGGGATATCGATCTGGGATTGTTTGAAGATGTCACAAACGGACAGGCTCTGGATACCGATACACTCCCGGATGACGACCCGGTTCTCGACGCCCGCACAAGCTCCGACAAACGATATCGGCTGATGCTGGAAAACGCAGACTCCTCCGGAGCCACTGTTGTGATGACAGCGCTGCTGGATGTGGGCTGAGCCGCCCACGGGACGTTAAGTCACCGCCCCGCGTCGAACGCGGGGCGGTGATTTTCTGTTTACCGGCTGCAGACCGTTCAATCAGTTACCAGCACTACACGGTGGCAAGCTGAAGCGCAATTCGACAGGCGTTCAGATATTCAGGAATGTTCAGGCTCTCATTCACCGTGTGGATATCGTGCTGTCCACAGCCCAGAGTGACTGCAGGGAAACCGTGAACGGCCATCCAGTTGGCATCGAGTCCTCCATCGCAGATCCGGACGAGCGGTTTCAGATCAACGGCCCGCACTGCCTCTTTGGCCGCCAGCACACAGGCGCTGGAAGGATCCATCCGAAACGGCTCGTAGCGGACTTCTTCGTGGAACTGCAGCACTCCAGGCCGGCCATCTTCCGTGGTGATTGAGCCCGTCGCAGCAACGAATGCTGCCTGCCACGCAGCTACGATACGACGACGAAAATCAGAATCATGACTGCGGGCTTCAGCTTCAATCTGCACCACAGGCATCACCACGTTGGTCGCATCTCCCCCATGTATGATTCCAATGTTGCTGGCACCACGAGAACGCCCCTTCTTCACCAGACCATGCCAGCCGGCTTCGCGGATTCCGGCGAGTGCTGTGGCGGCCACAATGGCTGCGTTCACGCCGCGCTCAGGATGCGCCCCCGCGTGGCTGGCGATTCCGTCAATGCGGATCGTCAGGTTGCTCGCGCCCACTGCCCCGATAATCAGACTGGCAGGATCGCGGCCGTCCCAGTTGAAGCAGAGCTCCGGTCTCCCCAGCTTTGTCGTATTCAGGAACCGCGCACCACGCAGACCTGTCTCTTCCTGGACTGTGAAGAGCAGCGTCAGCGGAGGGTAGTCGAGCTGCTGTCTGAGCACTTCAAGGATTGCGGTCAGCACAACAGCACAGCCCGCCCGATTGTCGCCGCCAAGAGCCGTTTCGGGAGATTGCGGTCGAATCCAGTCCCCGTCGAGCACAGGGACGGCACCCACTGCAATCGGTACCGTATCCATGTGGGCCATGAGCAGTCTGCGGGGACCGCGACGGGTACCTTTCAGCCGCACAATCAGATTCCCCGTGTTCCCCCCTGCCGGGCTCTTTCGATGCGCTGTGTCCCGAAAGAATGCTTCGGCCGGCACACCGGCAGCCTGCAGTTGCTGAGTGATCCAGTCGGCGACCAACTGTTCTGAACCGCTCCCGCCGGAAATCGAAATCAACTGCATCACTCGCTCGATCGCACTCGCAGCATCTGGCCGGGGCATGAATACCTCCAAAGTTTTCTGTGTTCCGGCTGCAGTCCGCAGTCTGCAGCGTTCAGCGAATCGGCGGTCTCGATGCGGGCCGGGAAGGCAAAGCTCTGCCCGGCACTCACCTTATCGCAGCCCTGAAAAATCCAGTGTTGCGAAATAGTCCTCCGTTGTTTCCGCACGGCGAATGAGTCGCGTGGAGTGGTCGGGCCGGACGAGAATTTCAGCGGAGCGGAGTTTTCCGTTGTACTGGAATCCCATGGCGTGGCCATGTGCGCCCGCGTCGTGAATGACAAGCAGGTCACCCCGCTGAACTTTCGGGAGCGGTCGCTGGATGGCGAACTTGTCATTGTTCTCACAAAGCGAACCGACGACATCGACGATCTGGTCGTGAGCTTCGTGTTCCCGGCCAGCCACTGTGATGTGATGATAAGCGCCGTACATGCCGGGACGCATCAGGTTGGCCATGCAGGCGTCGACCCCGACATAGTTGCGGTAGATGTTCTTGTGATGCACTGCAGTGGTCACCAGAAACCCGTGCGGGCCGGTGATCATGCGGCCGTTCTCCATGAGAATTCTGAGCGGATGGAGCGGAGTTCCGGCGATCATGGTGTCGTACAGCTCGCGAATGCTTTGACCGACCGCAGCCAGATCCACCGGCTGCTGCTCCGGACGGTACGGAATACCAATGCCGCCACCAAGGTTCACAAACTCGATGCGGATGCCGACCTGAGCATGCAGCCTGAGTGCGAGGTCAAAGAGCATCCTTGCTGTTTCCGTAAAGAAGCTGCCGTTCAGCTCATTGGATGCCACCATCGTGTGCAGGCCGAAACGCTTCACTCCGGCGTCACGCAGCAGCCGATATCCTTCGAAGAGCTGAGCTTCCGTGAAGCCGTATTTGGCCTCTTCAGGACGCCCGATAATCACATTGCCCTCGCGGGCGGAACCCGGGTTGTAACGGAAGCAGAGCAGTTCCGGGAGACCTGTGTTTTCGCGCAGGTAATCAATGTGCGACAGATCATCAAGATTGACGATCGCTCCCAGCTCAATCGCCTTCCGGTATTCATGCGCCAGTGTGTTGTTGGAGGTGAACATGAGGTCTTCACCGGTCAATCCCACGCGCTCCGACAGAATCAGTTCCGGGAGACTGGAACAGTCGGCCCCAAGACCTTCCTCCGCCGCAATCTGCACGATCCACGGGTTGGGCAGCGCCTTCACCGCAAAATACTCGCGGAAACCCGGGTTCCAGGCAAAAGCAGCATTCAGCTGACGACAGGTATTCCGGATCCCCGCCTCGTCATACAGATAAAATGGAGTCGGATACCGGGCTGCAACCTGACGGATAAATTCGACGTCGAACGGGAGTGATTTTGACATGGATTGCTGATTGTTGGTTGTTGGTTATGGGTTGCCGGATGATTGCGAGTTCTTGAATACCACTTGTGAGTTGCTGACCACTGACCACTGACCAATGACCAATGACTACTGACCACTGACTACCCTCAGCCGAGGATCGCCGAGGATGAGCCAGTCACCGATGCCGCTGCCGTCAGCGAAATCGACTTTGACAGTGAGTGTCGAGACGCCTTTGAGTGGCAGGCTGAGCGGGATTGGCCGATCGCGGCCGTGAATGACCTGGTCGAACACGACGTTGTTGTCGGCGCGGATAATGAGTTGCAAAGCGTTTTGCCCGTTATTGGCCGTGGCATACGAGTCGTCAATGGCGGCGAGTGCGTCAAACTGTTCGAATTGCTGTGTGAGTTCCCAGGTGATTTCCGCGGCGGAATGCATGGCGATGCAGCGAGTGACCTCGCGGCCGCCGATCCGTGGACGGTACTGGCCGCTGGTACCGGGTATGGTCCCGTCCAGCCTTGGGCCCCAAAGGAGCTTTTCAGCTTCCTGCAGCTCCGGCACCGCGGCCAGCGGACTGTCGGCAGGCTCCGCCCCGAGGAAGCGGATTTCAAGCGGTTCGAGTTCTGCGAGCGATCGCAGGCGGCCTCCACTGAAGTCCACCTGACGGAGCAGTGCCGCGGAGCCCTCGAGCGAACGGTCAGAACCTGACAGCAGCCTGAAGCGGGAATCTTCTACAAGGAGCGAAGACCCCGCCAGCAGGTCGCCACCGGCGAGTGAGACGCGAACGGCGGGAATAGCGGGCGTCTGACCGGCAGGCTGGCCAAACACAACTCCGTAGACACGGGAGGCCGGCACCGGAACAGTTTCGCCATCGAGCAGAAAGTCGACTTTTTCAGAGTTGGCGGAACTGATGACACCGGCGAGGAAATCCAGCCCTGAACCATCACGTTTAATGACCACAAGCAGGTCCTGCTCGGTTTGCCGCTGACGAAATGCGTCCCAGGCGGGACGCAAGCCCGCGTCGTCAGCCTGCAGACGCACGGCACTGACAGACGCAACCGGGAAAGAAACTTCGCCGAACCGCGGAGACTGGAGTGTGACCTGGCGAGCCGACTGCGTGACGGCGGAGCCTGACAGCTGGCCACCACTGCGGAGCCAGAGTTGCTGCGGCAGAGATTCACCGGCCGCCGCTTCGGGGGCGGTGGATTCGAGAAGCAGCAGGTTTGATAGAGGAATTTCGGTCGGGACACCCTCAGCATCGATCCGCACAGTTGTTTCCGTGATCCCCACCAAAGCGCCCAGCAGGGTGGACCCGTCAAGCTGAGTGACGCGCACATCATCAGCCGGCAGGAAAAGGACAGCAAAGAGCAGTGCGGGGAAAGCGAACATAGGTGACGACTGTGCGTTGAGTTTGACGAATGACCAATGACGAATGACCAATGACGAATGACTATTTCTTCTGTTCTGCCAGCTTTTGCGTGTAGCGGCTGATGGCGTCAAGAAAGTTCGGGGGGAACTGTTGGCGGATGAGTTCTCGGGCCTGGACTTCCTGTTGTTTGTCGAGCATTCCCCAGGCACCGTTTTCGGCAAGTTCTTTACGGTCCGCGCGGCCTTCGCCACGGATGCCCTGCACATCACCCTGCTGGCGTGGCTGAGCGTTCTGCATGTTCTGTGCTCCACCACTCTGGCCGTTTTGCTGTTGTTGCTGCTGTTGTTGTTGTTGTTGCTGTTGTTCAAGCTCTTTGAGCAGCTGATCGAGGGCGTCGATGACTTCTGTTTCCCGTTTCTGTACGGGTTGATCCGCTTTGCCAAGATCCAGCCTGCGCTGCACGTCGGACATCAGCCGGGCGACCTGGGGAAGTCCGTCGCGATTGGCAAGTGCGGCTCGGACTTCGGCCTGCATCATTTCAGCAACGGCGCGAAAACGAGGAGGAATATCCGGGGTGTTGTTGAGCAGCAGTGTGAGGTCATTGCCGGCCGGGGTTGGCTGGAGGAGTTGCAGGCGGGAGGCAGCACGGTAGAAGAAGAGCGATGCCGGATCTGCGAGTTGTTCGGGGTTGAGGGATTCGAGGAGCGGGAGTGCTTCGTCGTGGCAGCGGTGCTGGACAAACCAGCGTGCCAGCCAGAGCTGGAGATGGGAGCGACAGAAGGGATCGCTGCGCGGCCCGGTAAAATCCGGGACAGCGGGGATCCGGCCATTACGACAGGACTGCAGGAGTTGTGCGACGGAGTCGTCAGCAGCAGCGAAAGCTTCGATGAGCAGGTCAAGGGTGTCTTCTGCGGAGAGTTCAGCCAGACCGGGGTTGTCGGGCCAGAGCCGGGTGGCGGCAGCGGCTCGGTCGGCGGGAACGTTGTGTTTGCTGAGCCAGTCGATGAGTTGCTGGCGGACGGTGGCTGGAGGGAGCCGGGTGAAGGCGACGTTGGAGCCTGCCGGCTGAGTGTCTGTTGCCGGTGTTGCTGGATCCTGGGAAGCTGATGTGGCGGCGATGGCAGTGAAGCCGGGGCTGGCAGCTGCCCAGAGGACAGCGGCGAGTGTGGTGAGGAGCGACGTGAGGCAGCTTAGGGGGCAGGCCGGCATGTCAAAGTCCTACTCTTCAGGTTCGGATTCTTCGAGGGAAGCGATGCCAACGAGATCGTAGTCGTCGCGCTGCAGAATTTCGACGGGTACCATGTCTCCGGGCTGGAGCTGGGCGCCAGTCACGATAACGCTGGCGTCAATTTCGGGCGCGTCAGCGAAACTGCGACCAACGTAGACGCCGTCTTCGAGTTCCTGATCGATGAGCACATCGAGTTCGTAGCCGATAAAGGTATCCGCGTGCTCGAATGCAATTTCCTGCTGGAGGCTCATGAGCTCATCGCGACGGGCCTCCTTGACGTCCTCAGGGAGGTGTCCGTCGAGCTTGACAGCGGGAGTACCGGGTTCGAGCGAATATGTGAAGACTCCCATGCGTTCGAAGCGAGTTTCCCGGACGAAGTCGCGGAGCTCTTCAAACTGCTGGTCGGTTTCGCCGGGAAAGCCGGTGATGAACGTTGTACGGAGGACAACGTTGGGAATGCGGTCCCGGAGTTTCTGTACGAGCTCGCGTGTTTGTCCGGAATCGACGCGACGCTGCATGCGGCGGAGTACCTGGGAGTTGATGTGCTGCAGAGGCATGTCGAGATACGGGATGATCACCGGAGAATCAGCGATGGTCTGAATTAATTCGTCGGTGAAGTTGATGGGATAGAGGTACATCAGGCGAATCCAGTCGATTCCCTGAACCTGTTCAAGTTCGCGAAGCAGTTGCGTGAGACGCACTTCGCCGTAGAGGTCCATGCCGTAGTAGGTAGTGTCCTGAGCGACCAGGATGAGTTCACGGACTCCGTCGTCGACAAGTTCACGTGCTTCATCGAGAATCATCTCGATGGGCTTGGTCACGTGTTTGCCGCGCATGGACGGGATGGAACAGAAGGTGCACGTACGATCGCAGCCTTCAGAGATCTTCAGGTAGGCGTAATGCGCGGGCGTGATGCGCAGACGTGCCTGGTCGTTGAGTGCCTTGATCGGGGCGGGGCGGAAGAGCGATCGCTGTTCGCGGTGTCCACCCACCAGTCGATCGGCGACTTTGGCGATTTCGTCACGTCCGAATACGCCCACCACGTGATCGATTTCAGGAATTTCCTTCAGCAGACCACCATCCTGTTCCAGCCGTTCAGGGAGGCAGCCGGCGACGATCACACCGCGAGTCTTGCCCTGACGCTTCAGATCCAGCATCTCGTGGATCACAGAACGGGATTCGGCTCGGGAGCTTTCGATAAAGCCGCAGGTGTTGACAATCACGAAATCGGCACCCTCGGGCTCTGATACAAGCGCGTAGCCGTCCTGGGCGAGTGCGCCGAGCATTTTTTCGCTGTCGACCAGGTTTTTGGGACACCCGAGACTGACAAACGCGTAGGTGCCTTTGAGCATTCGCGGGTCAGAGGGAGCGGTCGCTGGGTGCGGAGCAGAGGAAATTGCGGGATCGATGATGGGAAGCGAAGGCATTGCGGGCAGCAGGTCCAGGCGAAAAGATAAGGATGTGCGACGACCATCGGGTCACTGCTGTCTGCCAGGCTGAGCTTCCAGGCGGAGTCAGCCGAGGGGCAGGGAGCCGAAGCAAAAATAATACCAGAATGCACTTGAAAAGGGTCAGGAAATCGGAGGAATTCCTGAAAAGTGGTGCGGAGCCGCTGTGGACTGCTGTGAGAAATCGGGCACCCGAAATTCACCCGGTCCTGTCCTCCCGCCTGACCGTTCCGGTCTGCTGAACAAACAGGCTCAGCCGGGCTGTTCGCGCCACCGGGCTATTGGTGACGCAGGGCTGTCTGCGCCACCGGGCTATTCGTGCCGCAGGGCTTCGATCGGGTCCAGACGCGCTGCAGAACGGGCCGGGTAGAGCCCGAACAGCACGCCGATACCCACCGAAATCCCAAAGGCCAGCGGGAGGCTGGAAGGCACGACCTGGGGCTGCAGGTTCGTGAACATGTCACTGAACTCTGATCCGCCACCGCCACCGTCGAAAAAGAACTTCTGCGTGATCGACTTCAGGTTGTCAAACCAGAACGGCGTAGAGAGCCCCAGCAGGACTCCGATAATTCCACCACTGCCCGCCAGCACAATCGTTTCTGTGAGGAACTGCATGGTGATGTCGTGGCGTTTGGCACCCAGTGCACGGCGGATGCCGATTTCCCGAGTTCGCTCGGTGACGGTCGCCAGCATGATGTTCATGATGCCGATCCCGCCCACCACCAGACTGATGGCAGCAATCGACCCCAGCACGACGTTGAAGATGGTCCGAATCTGGGCGGCCTGTTTGAGCAGTTCCTGGGGAACGACGATGGAGTAGTCATTGGCGTTGCGGTGGTGCTGCATAAGGCTCTCGCTGATCACCCTCGATGTGGGCACAACCTGATCCACGTCGGTGATCCGCAGAGTGATCTGGTTGAGTTCCACCTCTTCGGCGCTGAATGAGCCCTGGCGGCGATCGATATCAAGGTCGCCCATGCGGACTCGCATGGTTTCCAGCGGAATGTAGATGTCCTTGTTGTACTCCTGCCCGGACATACTCCCGCCAATCGCCGCGGATGCCTCGCGTCTGCGAGTCACTCCGACGACGGTATAGCGACGGTCAGCGATCTTCACGGACTGCCCAAGCGGATCAGCGTACTGAAAGAGGTGCTCTGCGGTGCCCGCGGCAAGCACACACACGTTGGTTTTTTCGCGGCGGTCTTTGTCAGAGATAAACCGCCCCTGAGCAAGCGACAGGTGGTTCATGTCGACATATTCGGGGGTACAGCCGACGATCCGGCAGTTCATTTCCCGATGCAGATATCGGCACGCCTTGTTCAGTTCGCGAATAGGGACTGCCTGAAGAACTGTGGGGATGGTTTTGGAGAGCAGATCATAGTCGGCGCGTTTCAAACCGTAGCGGAGCACGAAGCTGTTCTGATTCTGTGAGCTGGCGTTTTCCCGCGGAGGTTTCACGCTGCGAACAATGATGTTCGTGGCTCCCAGCTGGAGCACCTGCTGCTGTGCCTGCTGGCTGGCACCTTCACCGATCGCAAGCATGGCGATCACGGAGAACACACCGAAGACAATTCCGAGCATCGTCAGGCCCGACCGAAGCTTGTGCAGCATCAGGCTTTTCAGAGCCAGCTGGATGGTGCGAAAGAGATTCGGCATGGGAATGACCTGGACTGTGGAAGGAATGGCATCTGGCGGACAGGGAGTTCAGCAGAAGAAAAACGAAGTCAGCCGGGGAAGATGCCTTCGCCCGCGACAACGCCGTCTTTCATGTAAATTTGCCGCTTGGCAAGCCTTGCGACGCCGGGTTCGTGCGTCACCATGATGATCGTGCGACCCTCGCGGTTCAGCGTGAGCAGCATCTCCATGATTTCCTGCTCGGTCTTTGAATCCAGATTTCCCGTGGGCTCATCAGCAAGGATGATCTCCGGGTCATTCACGAGCGCCCTGGCGATGGCAACGCGCTGTTGCTGCCCTCCGGAAAGCTGGAACGGACGGTGATCCAGACGTTCGCCCAGTCCCACCATCTCCGCCAGCCGGCCGATCCACTTTTCTTCCTTCGGCCCGATTCGCGGATAGCCCGTGCGATAGTGCATCGGAACTTCGATGTTCTCCAGCACCGTGTACTGAGGAATCAGGTTGTATGACTGGAAGATAAACCCGATTTTCTCGTTGCGGACCGTGGACAGTTCGTCGTCGTCCATGCTGGAAACGTCACGACCACCGATGATGTACTTGCCGCGAGTCGGGCGGTCGAGGGCGCCCAGGAGGTTCAGCAAGGTGCTCTTGCCGCTGCCGGAAGAACCCATGATCGCCACAAAATCACCCCGCGGAAACTGGATTGTCACACCGCGCAGAGCCTTCACCGGGACGGTCCCCAGCATGTAGTCCTTCTGCAGATCAATGACTTCAGCGGCGAGTGTCATAGCGGGGACTGGGGGTGAGGGTGCAGTGGGCAGTGGGCAGTGGGCAGTGGG
>CAZLOQ010000040.1:0-39351 GCA_964561125.1 uncultured Chitinophaga sp.
GCACTCAGAGAGAGACCATCTCCCGAGCCTTTGCAGGATCCACACCGTTCACAGCAGCACTACGGTCGACCAGACAAGCTCAGTCAAAGATGCGAGGACGAAAGGTCGCAGAGTGGCACGACGGCTGCAAGTCACGATCTCCAGTCAGCTCTGCGTCTTTGCCTGAAGCTGCTGGCTTCTTAACGTCAAAGTGCATGGCACCTGCCGGATAACTGGTCTGAAATTGTGGGGATTATGGGATTCATGGGTCCTATGGGCCCTATGGGTCTCATCGGTGTATAGGGCTCATAAGTCCCATAAGTCCCATCAGGCCCATCAGGCCCAGGCAAGCACCAATGACCAAGCGGCCCCAAAGGCGTCATGCGCCGCTGGCCGTGATTGCCTGCCGACCCGGTCACTCCATCGTGTTTTGCTGCTTTTTACTTCGAAGACGACGGGCTCGTTTCACTCCGGCACACGACAGCGCAGATGTATGGCACCTGTCGGATGAACGTGCGAACCCGAGGGCTCCCGGACGGGCTTGCCCCGTCTGAAGCTAAGGTTCCCCGGACGGGGCGAGCCCGTCGGGGGCTGTGGGTCAGCAGAGAATTTCCTGCAGTACTCGCCCGTGCACGTCGGTGAGGCGCATATCGCGACCACCGAAGCGGAAGGTGAGTTGTTCGTGGTTGATGCCGAGCAGATGCAGGATGGTGGCGTGAACATCATGAATATCAATCGGGTTCTCAATCGCGCTCATGCCCAGTTCATCGGTCGCTCCGAAAGTGATCCCGCCGCGGACGCCGGCTCCGGCCATCCAGATTGTGTAGCCGCTGACGTGGTGATCGCGTCCATCGGAGCCGGAGCTGTGTGGTGTGCGTCCCATTTCGCCGGCCCAGACGACGAGTGTGTCATCGAGCAGTCCGCGTTGTTTCAGGTCGATGAGGAGTGCGGTGACGGGCTGGTCGGTGATTCGGGCGTTTTCTTCGTGTCGGAGTTTGAGTTCTCCGTGCTGGTCCCAGGGTGAGTTATTACCGTGGGTGTTGGGGCAGGTGATTTCAACAAAGCGGACGCCAGCTTCGATCATTCTGCGTGCTCGCAGGCACTGCAGGGAGTACAGCTGTTCGTAGGGATTACTGCGGTCGACGCCGTAGAGTGCGAGGGTGGCGGGGGTTTCACCGCTGACATCGCAAAGTCCGGGGACCAGCGTCTGCATGCGGGCTGCCGTTTCGTAATTGCGGACAGCGGATTCGATGTGCGGGGAATGATTCTGGTGTTCCGCGAAGCGGCTGTCGGCTGTTGAGAGGAACCTCAGTTTGGCCTGCTGAATCCCGGGTGCATCGGCTGGCTGGATATTGTCGACGGGGGTCCCTTTGGCGCGGACGAGTGCAGCCTGGTGGACAGCTGGCAGGAAGGAGCTGGCGAAGTTCTGGAAGCCGCCGTTGGGGATCCAGTCGTTATTGAGCAGGACGTAGCCGGGGAGCTGTTGATTTTCGCAGCCGAGTCCCCAGGAGATCCACGAGCCGATGCTGGGTGCCGCGGCAACGGAGCGACCGGTGTGCAGGAGCAGGGACTGGGCGCCATGCAGCGGCGTTTCTCCGGTAAGAGAGCGAATCACGCAGAGGTCATCGACGACGCCTGCCTGGTGTGGAAAGAGACTGCTGACCCACAACCCTGACTGTCCATGCTGGCGGAACGTCCACGGGCTGCCGAGCCATTTTCGGCCGGCACTGACGGCTTGTGATTTCGGGTCCTGCCGCCATTTGGCCGGCTGACCGCTGCGGCGACTGAGTTCCGGTTTGGGGTCAAACGTATCGACGTGCGAAACGCCCCCGTCCATGAACAGAAAGATCACTCGGCGAGCTCGGGGCAGGGTGTGGGGCAGCGGATTATCGGCGGAGATGGGGCGGGCGGCCAGACCGGTGAAAGCGAGCCAGCCGAATCCGAGCCTGGAGTGCTGGAGGAAGTCCCGGCGTGACCAGTCGCGGGGGGCGTCAGGGAACATACAGGAACTCCTTGAGGTTCAGCACAGCGTGTGCCGCATCCTGCCATGCGGGCTGGTGGGAGAGCAGTTGTTCGGGGGGGACGGAGCGGAGGCTGGCGGTGTGCTGCAGGAGTTGTGTGAGTGCGGTGATTTCTTCGGGAGATGCGGGGCGTGAGAGTGCGGTTTCGAGCATGCGGGCGGCCCGCGCGGGGACATCGGGAGCGTTATCGGTGACGAGGCTGAGACTCCAGAGGCGGGCGGCTTCGAGGACGAAGGGGTCGTTGAGCAGTGCGAGGGCCTGATCGGGAGTATTGGTGACATCCCGGCGTCCGTTGGTTTGCCTGGGAAGGGGCTGATTGAACAGGGCGAGGAATCGCGGTGGTTCCATCAGGGTCATTTCGAGATACAGACTGCGGCGTCCATTTCCATCGAGTGGTCCGCGAAAGAGTCGTTTGGAGGCATCTTCGGCGGTGCGCCAGGGTTCGATGGGAGGACCATAGAGTGCGGGGTCGAGGCGACCGGAGACGGCGAGGATGGCATCGCGGATAGCCTCAGCTTCGAGGCGTCGGAGCGGGTGATGGTGCCAAAGTCGATTTTCGGGGTCTGCTTCGACGGCCTGGGGACTGGAGAGACTGGATTGTCGCCAGGTGGCGGAGCTGACGATGCGGCGAATGAGTCGTTTGGTGGACCAGCCGTCGCGGATGAATTCGGCAGTGAGATGGTCAAGCAGTTCGGGGTGGCTGGGGCGTTCGCCGAGGTGTCCGAAATCGTCTGTGGTGCGCACAAGGCCGCTGCCAAAGAGAAAGTGCCAGACGCGATTCACCCAGACGCGTGCGAACAGGGGGTTGGCCGAATCGGTGATCTGCAGAGCCCAGCGCAGACGGCCGCTGTCGCCGGGCGTGAGCGGTGCGGGGTGCGGGAAGAGCCGTACAGCGCCGCGGGGGACGGTGTCGGCGAGATCCGTGTAGACTCCGCGGACAGCGAGTCGTTCGTCCTGGCCTTCGTGCCATTCTGCGGCAGAACCGGCGGTTTGATCGGGTTGGATTTTTTGTTCGAGTTCGCGCCAGCGGGTGACGAGTCGTGCGGTTTCGGGGTCGCCGGCGAGATCCATGGGGAGCAGTTTGAGCTGCAGGGCGTCGTTGAGCAGAGCGACGTCGGCGGGAGTGCTGGCGGACTGTTCCCAGCGCTGAACGGCTGCGTGGAGGAGCCGGGTGAGTCTGAGGTTCCAGTCGGGTTCGGCGGCGAATTCGGAAAACAGGGGCTGGAAGCGAGCGAGGTCATCCAGCGGCGGTTTGCCGGGTTGGTGTGTGAAGATTCTGGAAACGCCGAACCAGGATCGCTGATCCGCAACTTCGGCTTCGCTGACTCCGCCGTAGCCGATGCGTGGCGGGAAATAGTTATTGAGGGACTTGGTGGCCAGCTCGAAGTAGACTCGACGGGGGGCCGCATCGATGGTGCCTTCGAGCGAATCGAAGTGGCCTGCGGTGAGCGTTTGCCAGACGGGAAACGGGCGGTTGGGGAACTGGAGTCGTTCCGGGTTCAGGGCACGATCGACGATGAAGGACTGGGACGAGAATTTTCCTGAGGCTGCTTCGAGAGAAAACGTGACGGGCTGGAGTGGATCAAGGGCGGGGCTTTGGAGGGACCCGGCGAGTCGCGGGGACCAGGCGTAGGACCAGCGTCCTGCGGGGAGCAGATGTCGGAGGGCGTGGTCGCCTTCTTCGGCGACAGCCAGTTCGCCGCTGTTGACAAGTCCATGCTGCATGCCGAAACCTTCCCAGCGCCAGCCATTGGCGGCGGCGGGATCGGGTGTGGTGAAGTCGGCGAGCAGAGTGAGATTGGCGGTGTTGGCAGCGATCCGCAGCTGCTGTTCCCGGTGGAACTCTTCTGCGGTTACGGGCTGTGTCTGTCCGCGACGGCTGAAGTTGGCGAGTGTTGCGGGGAATGCAGGCACGGCCGTACCATCGGCAGCGAGGGCGCTGAGCTGTCTGCAGGCGGGAGCGTCGGTGGTGGGATGGGTGGCGGCGAGCCAGCGTGCGGCGAGTGCTGCGCGCAGCTGCGTGCGGATTTCCCGGAGTTGTTCGATGATCTGCAGATTGGGGTCGGTGGCGTCGATCGGGCGGGCCGAATAGCGAGTGCTCATAAGCATTCCGGCGAGCGAGTAGTAGTCGCGCTGTTCGACTGCATCGAGTTTGTGATCGTGGCACTGGGCGCAGGCGAGGGTGGTGGCGAGGAAGCCTTTGCCGATGGTGTCGATCATATTGGCCACGGCTTCCTGAGTGACACCTTCTGCGGCGGAGTTGTCACCGTGGCGGCGTTCGCCGAGTCGCAGCATGGTGGGTCCGATGACCGCTTCGTTGGCGTTGGTTTCAGGATTGATGCGGGGCGGGAGCAGATCACCGGCGAGCTGTTCCTGGACGAAGCGGTTGTAGGGCACATCGGAGTTGAAGGCACGGATGAGGTAGTCGCGGTATCGCCAGGCATTTTTTGCAGGCACATCCCATTCGTAACCATGAGTATCCGCGTAGTGGACAATGTCCATCCAGTGTCGAGCCCAGCGTTCGCCGAAGTGGGGGCTGTCGAGGAGTGAGTTGAGGTAGTTGTCGGTGGCAGTCGGGGAGGTGTCTTTGAGATGGGTGCGGAGCTGATCGGGGTTGGGTGGCAGACCAGTGAGTGCGAAGCTGAGACGCCGTGCCAGCGTACGGCGGTCGGCTTCCGGAGCCGGTTGCAGCTGATTCTGAAGGAGTTTTTGAAAGATGAAGTTGTCGATGGAGTTGCGGGGCCAGGGGGAATCAACGTGAGGGACCGGGGGAGCAGAAAGAGGCTGCAGGCTCCACCACTGACTGCGTTGCCGGAAGGTGGCTTCCCATTCAGCGGCACGGTCGGGTTTGGTGACTGTGCCATCGCGAGGATCCGCGGCGCCAGTGTGAATCCAGGTGGCGATATCGGCAATTACGTCCGCCGGGAGTTGTGGCTGGTTTGGAGGCATGGCCGATACGTCGCCGGAATGACGAATGGCCTGAAGGAGCGGACTGGCGTTGGGGTTCCCGGGAACAACGGCCGGTGCGCCGGAGTCACCGCCCTGCTGCCAGCCGTCGCGAAGATCCAGTCGGAGTCCGCCCTGAAGAGTTTTGGCGGACTGACTGTGGCAGGAATAGCAGTGTTTGACGAGCACCGGACGGATACGGGACTCGAAAAACAGGATCCGATCGTCAGCGATGGAAGTGGAGAGCAGCGAAGAGAGGCCAAGCAGGGCGCAGGCGATGGACAGGGCACGGCGAGAGACGCCATGGTTTGAGAGTGACAATAAAGGGTGAAGCTGGGCTGGTTTAAGGGGCATGGCTGGAAGGCAGGCAGGGCGGGGTGGTGGGGAGGGAGAAGAACTGTGAATTCTGTTCGGCAGCCGCGGAAGAGTCATTCAAAAAGCGTTGGGAAATTTGGGGAAAGTGGTTTTTTGTGGGGTGTCAGCGGGCGAAGTTCAGGCCCATGGCTTTGAGGCAGGCGAGGGATTCGCGGTTGTTCATGCGTGGTTTCTGAGTGCTGCCGCGGGCATGTACCGGGTGCACGTTCAACGGGGTTCGGGCGACGGCGGGCGAAACCGACTGGTGCTGGTGCAGCATGGTGAGCACTCGCGCCGTGGCCGCGGCATCGATCAGGGCACTGTGCATTTGAAAACCGGAAGGAATGCCGAGTGCGTGCATCACGGTGGCAAGGCGGGCATTGGCGGCAACCCGCTGTCGTCGGGCCATCTGCATGGTGCAGACAGGCTGAAGTTCATCGAGGAGGTCAACACCGGCATCTTCCAGTTCTGCAGTCAGAAATCTGCGGTCGAAGGGCAGATTATGGGCGACGAAATGGGTGGCACCGCTGATACATGTGAGGAACTCCGGGAGCAGATCACGAAATGCGGGTGCTGTTCGGACATGGGCATTCGTGATACCATGAACTGCAGTGGCTGCTGACGGTATAGAGCGTCCGGGATTGACGAGTGAATTCAGAAGGCGAGTGACGCGGAAATGCTGGTCGAGGACAACCACACCGAGTTCAACGATGGCTGCACCATTACTGGGTGACAAGCCGGTGGTCTCCACATCGATAACGGCATAGGCATCCATGAGAGGTTCATTTCCTGAGGCAGCGTGAGAATCAAAAACAGGATTCGATGGTCAGCGGGGCGAAAGCAGAATCAGGATGTGGCAGGATATCGGGGATGAGCGGAAGGCGGGAAGGGCAGGGCGGCGGGGGAGGGAGGTCAGCCTGCGATTATCTTGTTCAGCCGTCCGGAGTCATCTCAAAACCAGAGAGAAAATGGGGGAAATTAACTTTTTTCATGGGGGGCTCCCTGAGGTGTATTGGAGAGGTGCAGGGCAAATTGCGTGGCCCTGATTTCCCTTTTCGTCCCGGACACGCCAGACTGTGCTGCAGAGCCCAAAAAACCAGTCCTGTACCGCCACCAGTCCTTTGCCTCGTGAATGCTCTCATGTCCGCCTTCACCGACGATCTGACTCAATCTCCGCTTTCTCCGCACGATTACTGGATGAAAAAAGCGCTGGACCAGGCGGTGCTCGCGTTTGATCAGGGTGAAGTCCCGGTCGGTGCGGTGATTGTGCATCAGAATCGAGTGATTGCAGAGGCCTTTAATCAGCGTGAAATGCTGCAGGATCCCACGGCGCATGCAGAGATGATCGCGATGACTCAGGCGGCCGAGTCCCTGCAATCCTGGCGGCTGCTGGACTGCACGCTGTATGTGACGCTTGAGCCCTGTCCGATGTGTGCCGGTGCGATTGTGCAGGCCCGCATTCCGTTTGTGGTGTATGGCACGCCGGATCCCAAGGCAGGTGCCTGTCATTCGCTCTTCAGCATTCCATCTGATCTCAGGCTGAATCATCAGAGTGCTGTGCTGGCGGGCGTGATGCAGGAAGACTGCAAAGCGATTCTTCAGGAATTCTTTCGGCAGCAGCGTGCACTGGGGAAGAAATAGCGGAAGGTCCTGCCGCTTTCCGTGGAGAAGGCGGTCTTCTGCGATGGGAGGCAGCGGCAGTTTTTGCCGGTTGACCTGTCTGGCGGCGGTTTCTGCCGCCGGAGTCCGGCCGGGTTCTGTCGGCGTTGAATTCAGTCGCAGAGCGGTCGAGGAATTCACTGCGAAGCCTGAAACGCTCTTGACCCAATTTTTTGATTGCACTAAATCACCCCCATCGCAGCACGAAAGTCGGCAGAAACAGCCACTGGAATGCTGATCCTGTCTTCTTCTGCAGTTTACCGGAATTCACCTCGGCAGCTTTCGCCAGAGTTCCGGTCCCACCCCCAAGACCCTCTCCTTTCATTTCCGGCTGTCTGGCCTCCGCTCACCGCAATCCACGGATGGATGTGCAGGTTTGTCACCGGCGTTCCTTGGTGTCTCTTCAGGGATGAAACTCATGCTGTCCGGAAAATTGTCTGTCAGTGCTGCCCTCGGACTGCTCTGCTGCTCACTCTCAGCTTCCACTGCACAGGCCCAGTTCTTCGGTGCGAACAACTGCAACTGTGCTCCGGTTCAGCCCGCGATGGCGGCCTGCTACCAGACGATCCCCGTCACCAGCTACGTGCCGGAGAAACAGACGGTTGAGGTGCCCACCTACGAAACCGCCTATCGCACTCAGGAGGTCACCGTCTGGCGACCTCAGACCGAAACGAAACAGGTTGAAATTCCAACCGTCACCTATCAGAACGTCACGGAATACCAGACCGTGAATCGCGACATGGGCCGCTGGATCACTCGCTATCATCCCGTCGCCAAGTGTGCTCCGTGTCAGATTGATCCGCGGCCCGGTGTCGTCGGATGGCTCAATCGCACCGGTTATTCCATGCGCACAGCCTTCATGCCGAACTATACGACATCCCGCGAATACGTGCCCAACCTCGTGGCCTTCAACGTTCCCGTGACTCGCCAGGTTGCCATCCGCGGTACTCAGCGAGTCTCCGTGCAGGAGACTCGCATGGTGGCTGAAAAGCGTGAAGAGCAGGTTCCTTATCAGCGGCTTGTGATGCGTCGTGAAGAGCGTACCGTCATGCGTCCGGAAACCGCCTGGCGGACTGTGCCCATCGGCACAGCCACAGCGTGGGGACCATGGGGAGCGACACAAACGGTCTATGCACTGCCCAGCGCGGAATCCACCAGAACGGCCACCACGCCCCAACCGGATGATCGCTTCCGCGAACGTGCCGCCCGGAAACCTTCCGCAGCCAACACCGACACTGACCTCGCCCCCCTCGCCCCCTCCGGCGCCGGCAGCGAACCCTCCTTTGAACCCCCTGCTTATGAACGTGCCCGGCCGCTTCCTGCAGATGCCGATCCCGTTCCTCAGACCCGCAGCAGCCAACCGGCAGACAGCGTTCGTCCCACTGCTGTCTCCAGCCGTGCAGCCAGCGGCAGCTGGAAAGCCAGCCGTCGTCCGCGCTCCGCTGCACTTGCAGACGCCACTGTCACGGAAGGACTGTCCGTGGCCACTGCCGACGCCCCCTGACAGCTGAAGTCCAGTCTGCCGTCTGAATGATTTCCTGAAATCACAGCAGTTGCGAGTTTCTGCAAGAACCGGACTGCCGTCCACGGTCGCTCTACGCCCATCGTGGACCCGGATCCTTTCCCCTTTGTTCCTCTCCTCTCTCTCCCTCCTCTCTCTCTTCCTTTCCCCCCTCTGCGTTCCAGAAGTGCGTCCCCTCGCGGCACCGGTATCACGCCGGTGCCCTTTTTATGCGCTTTTTCCCCCACCCACTGCAACTCCCCGCCAAACCATACTCGACACAAAGCACAGACTGCCAATAATATCCCAGTCCCGCACTCCCCCCCGCCAACTTTACGGTCTACAGTCAGGCAGACATCCATGAAATCCCTGATCACACCCCAAGGCAACTTCCGTAACGTACTCATCCGCTGCTGTTCAATCCTGTCTGCTGTCAGTATCGTCACGTTCAGCCTGCTGGTGCTCAGTTCTTCGGTGTCTGTGGCTGCGGTGTCAATTGCAGCGGACGAGCCCCCTGCTTCGGCGGACGAGCCACAACCGGCTGACGGCGGATTACGAGACGAATCGGATCAGCTGGATCCCGGCAACAAGGATGCCATCGCCTGGTACATGGCTGGCCAGAAGGCACTCCGGGGCGGCAAGCTGAACGAAGCGGTCGAGGCCTTCAAAAAGTCATCAGAAGCGGATCCTCAATCAGCAGTTCCTGTTCGCGCTCTGGCCACGGTGCTGTTTCGTCAGGGAAGTATCGAGGAGGCTTTGCGGACGGCCAACAAAGCGATCGGGATGGATCCGGACGACTTTCTGACTCGCCTGGAACTGGCCGTGCTGCTCGGTTCAAACGGGCGGCTGCCTGACGCCGCAGTGCTGATCGAACAGGCGGTAAAGAGTAGTCGTCTGAAGCGTGAGTCGAGTGATTTTGTGCGTGTGCATCAGGTTCGCGGAGCGGTGATGCTGCAAATGCGGAATCAGAATGCGGCTGTGGAAAGTTTCCAGATCCTGCTGGAGGCACTGGAAAAGCCGGAACAGTTCGGATTGTCGAATGAAGAGCATCAGCGAATGCTCAAAAATCGCGGCACCAGCTACGAAACTGTCGGGCGTGTCCTCCTTGAAGCCGGCCGCATTGTTCCGGCCATCACCGCGTTTACTGCGATGAGCCGACTGCAGAAGGACGTGCCGGGCGAACACAATCTGCTCCTTGCCCGGGCGCTGTTTCAGCAGGACAAACTGGCTGACTGTGAAACAAATCTCGACAGGTACTTCGAAACCGGTCGTCGCAGCCCTGAATCTCTGACACTGCTCCGAGATCTGTTCGAGAACAGTGACCGTCGCGGAAAGCTGGCAAAACGCCTTGAAGAGCTGGCAGACAACGCCGATCAGCCTGGGCAGGTCCGGCTGTTTCTCGGACAACTGCTGCTGGATGAAGGCAAACCCAGTGAGGCTGCTGAAGTGTTCCAGCTGGTGCTTGATACGACCGGGGAGGCGGATGCCAACCTTGGCATGGTTCGCGTCGAAATTGCCCGCCGCGACGCCGACGGCGTCATCGCGGCGCTCAATCGGGCCGCCCGCGCCCGCATCACTCCGGCTGAATTCATGCCCCTCGTCAACGGCCTCACAACCATCGATGACTTCGGCAAAGCGACTGTCAGCGAATGCCTCAAAACCTTCAATGACCAGCCGGGTGACCTTGAACCAGGCGTCACATGGTTCTGTGCTCAGGTTGCCGGAGAACTGGAACTTGAAAAGGAGCAGGCTGAACTTCTGAAAGCCACGCTGGAGCTTGAGCCGGATGGCGAACTGCTCCTTGATACTCTTGACAAATACGGTGTGAGTCAGCTGCAGCAGGGCGAAGGCAGGCTTGCAGTCCGTATCTTCGAACAACTCCTTGCACAGCCCGGACTTGCTCCGGGAGCCCGCATTAATACGCTCTTCCGACTCTCCATCGCCTACGGCATGAATGACGATCTGAAGTCTGCCCGCAGAGCTCTCAACGAGGCGCTCAAAATGGTTCCCAACGAACCCCAGCTGCTGGCGCGACTGGCTCTGATCGAAGCCGAGGAAGGTCGGTTCGACCAGGCTGAAGCCATTCTGATTCAGGCCATCGGTGCTCTGCAGCAAACCGGCACCAAGGAACTGCTCATCGAAACCCGCATTCGCCTTGCCGGCATCTATTACATGATGCAGCGTTGGGACAGTGCTGTCGAACAGTACCAGGCAGTGCTCGAAATGGAAGATCTTCCGAAACCCACGCGGCGACTTGCCCGCATGGGGCTGTCCAATGTGTGGACTCAGAGTGGCGAAATGGCGAAAGGGGAAGCCATCCTCGAAGAGGTTTACAAGGAAGATCCCACGGACCCGGGCGTCAACAACGATCTGGGCTATCTCTACGCGGATCAGGGGAAGAATCTGGAGCAGGCAGAAAAGATGATCCGCATCGCGGTGGCTGCTGAGGGCGATAATCCGTCGTACCTCGACAGCCTCGGCTGGGTCCTCTTCAAACTCGGACGACTCGAAGAAGCACTTGAATTCCAGAAAAAAGCCGTAGCCATCCCTGATCATGATGACTCCACGCTGCTGGAGCATCAGGGTGACATTCATGAGGCGCTCAAACAGCCGGACGAAGCCCGAAAACTCTGGCAACAGGCCCTTGAACTCGAGCAGAAGGACAAGCGACCGGACCCAAAGGTCATTGAACGGCTCGAAGGGAAACTTAAGCCAGCCTCCAGATAGTCGGCCGCAGGACACACATGGCACGGAAAACCACGATCCGTCAGGATGATGATGACGAAGGCACCGGCGATCACGATGATCGCCTGCCGCCTTCCGGCGGGGCAACGGGTGCGCCGCGCGAAGAGGACCGGATGGACGACGAACTGCGGCCGTCGCGGCTGGAGGATGTGGTCGGTCAGCGGGCTGTGGTGGAGCGTCTGTCGATTCTGCTGGAGGCCACCAAAAAACGCCGCGAACCGCTCGGACATCTCCTGCTCGATGGTCCTCCGGGACTGGGCAAGACGACGCTGGCAACCGTGATTCCGCGGGAACTTGGCACAGAGATGCAGATCACGGCAGGGCCCTCACTGAGCGCTCCCAAGGACCTCCTGCCGTATCTCACCAACGCCAGTCATGGGAGCGTCCTGTTCATCGATGAAATCCACCGCATGCCACCGGCGGTGGAAGAGTTTATCTATCCGGCGATGGAAGACTTCCGGGTCGATATTACTCTTGGTGATGGACTGAACGCGCGGACCATCAATATGAAGCTGCAGCAGTTCACCTTGATTGGTGCCACAACTCGCAGCGGAATGCTCACGGCACCCCTCCGGGACCGTTTTGTGAACCGGGAACACCTGGACTTCTACACCACCGAGGAACTGGCGACGATTGTCCGGCGGAACGCCGGCAAGCTGCGATCCGTGATCGAAGACGAAGCGGCCCACGAGATCGCTCTGAGGGCTCGCGGGACACCCCGCAAGGCCAATAACTGGCTGCGCTGGACCAGGGACTTTGCTGATGCTCGTGCTGATGGCCGGATCACTCTGGATGTGGCGCGAGCGGCTTTGCGGATGAAGGGGGTAGACAATGCCGGGCTTGAGGAGCAGGACCGGCGGTATCTGGAGACGATTATCCGGGTGTTTGGCGGCGGACCGGCCGGCGTCCAGGCAATTGGCCACACGATGAATCTTCCGGCGGATACGCTGGAGGATGAAGTGGAGCCGTATCTGTTGCGGGAAGGCTTTATTCAAAGAACTCCGCGGGGCCGAACGATCACATCAAGAGCACTGGCGCATCTGGAGTCGATGGGTACGTCGGTCCGCGGTGCGCGGTCGCGGAATCCGGGACTGGACCAGCAGGGATTATTTGCGGATAGCTGAATGGAATGTTCAGCCGGTGCCCAGTCCGCGGTCGAAGGCTTCAAGTTCGCGGGCGTAGGATTCGGCGACGGTTTCAAGGGTTATGCGGCTGATTTTCCAGGACGGCTGATCTTCGGTGGCGCGATTGCAGTGGGCGGTAAGGAGCTGGTAGAGGAAGCGGAAGAGGTGTCTGGGGACGCGGAGTCGGGCGAATTTGCGAATCAGATCATCGCGGGAAATTTCGTCAGCGAAGAAATCGCGGATGGTGAGATCTGTGCGGGTGGAGGAGCCGGGAGCGGGCTGTTCGGCCAGACAGGCGCGGATGCGGTTAGTGGCCATGTCGAAGAGCGATTCGCCGGTCCATTCGAGTGAATTGATGAGGTTTTGTTTGTCGAGTCGGGAGCGTTCGTAGAATTCTTTTTCTTCGCGGCTGAGGAAGAAAACGACATCGCGCGGGAGCAGCATTTTGAAGCCGATCCCGGGATGTTTCAGAAATTTGTTGTCGAACATGGACCAGAGAAAGTCGCGCATGCGTTCGGCGGAACCGTTGATCAGGTGCGGTTCATCGACGCGGTCGACGAGGACAATGATGCTGGACCAGCCAAGGGGTTTGAGGAATCGCTGGAGTTTGGCGAGGAGTTCGTAGCGGTCGTCGCTGCGGTCGCGGGAGGGAATCGGCTGGTCGTCGATCTCGCCGGCGGGGAAGCTGCTGAGGATTTGTCGAAGTGCGGTGGAGCTGTGGTCGATAATGCGGATTTGTCTGGCCGTCTGGCGGGCGCGCCACCAGAGTGAAAGTGAACGGCGGGCGGCGGGGAACCATGCGGCGACGATGATGCCCCAGAGCCACCATGTTTTCAGACGGCTGGCGATGCCTGCGGGATCGGTGACTGCGCCGCGGAGGGTAAAGGCGACGCAGCAGAGTGTCACCAGCAGTCCCAGCCAGAACCTCCAGTGGGCGAAGGGGGCGGAGTAGCCGATGTGTTTGCGGAGCGTTTGCCAGCGGCGCGCGTGGGCCTGATCGGAGGACTGGTCGTAGAAGGCGGCGAGCAGCAGGAGGTCGCGTTTGCGCTGCCGCGGGAGGGCTTTGAGCGTTTGCTGGGAGAGCGTGGGGTCGGCAGCGGCCTGATCGAGCAGTGCAGTGCAGAGGCGGCGTGTGCAGAGCGTGAGAATAGCGTCCATGTGGTCCCACAGTCGCCATTCGCGGAGCGCGTTGTCGGGGTGTCGGCGACGCCCGTGCAGGCGATCCCGGAATGCGTCGAGGAAGGGATTCAGGTCGTCGTAGCTGATGACGAAGGCGCGTTCGGAGGGAAATTTCTGGTTGTGGTCGTTGAGTGCTTTGACGAGCTGCAGACGAATCGCGGTTTTGCCGGCACCCTTTTCGCCGAACACGATGGAAGTGCTTGGGTTGCGGCAGTCACCCAGAACTTTGTCCCAGGCCGGATGATGAATGGTCTCGGCGCAGTGTTGCTGGAAGATGTGGTCTGACTGGGCGTCTTCCTGACTGAAGGGATTGATTCGTACGCCGTAGTGTTCGAGGAATTGCTGGAGTTTCATGTGGCCTGCATCCTTGAATGAACGAGGGCAGCAGGCTTGCTGTGCTGCGCATCCGCCCCAGGCTGCCCCTCTTGTCTGATGGTAGCAATTGAGTCCCGGGAATGTATGAAGGCGAGGAGCGTGGACGGGAATTCTTGAAAACAGGCGGGCAGTCAGCTGAGCGGGATGATGCGTTTGAGCAGCGAGGCGGGGATGAGCAGGCTGATCACAACGAGCGCCAGTTGAGCGTTACCGGTGACGGCGAAGACGAGCATTGCATCGCGGAAGATGAGGCTGAGCAGCATCAGGCCGACAGTTTGCTGCAGGAGTTGCGGGCGAGCGGCGGTGATTGCCGCGGCTGCGCGCATGGACAGATTCAGTCCCAGCAGGAGCAGTCCCATGGCGCTGCCGCGGAGCATTTCGGGGCCTGCGGCGTGACGGGAGACGAGAAAGGCATCGGCCAGCAGTCCCAGGAGCACCAGTGTGAGTCCGGTGAGAAGACCGCGGCGGCTGGTGGTTCCGGCTTCGCTGCGTGAGAACCAGGTGACACCAAGGATGTAAATGAACAGACTGCAGGCGGCCATGAACACCGGTGCGGCAGCGGGTGCGGTGAGCGGCAGAGTGCTGGCGCCAAGGAGCAGATTGAACAGCCGGCAGGCAGCCATGAAACAGGGGCCGAACACGGTTGCCTTGAAGACGGCGTTGTAGCTGAGCACGGAGAGGGCAATGAGCAGTGCGGTGGAGAAGCTTTGGAGGCCGACAGCAGCGGCGGCCAGAGTGCCACCGCCGAGCAGCAGGAAGCCCAGAATGCCGGCGGCTTTGCGAGTGATGCGACCGGAGGGAATCGGGCGTTCGGGACGCTCTTTGGCATCGAGCGCAGCGTCGAAGAAATCGTTAAGTACCATACCGCCGAGGTAGAGCCCGCAGCTGGCTGTCAGCAGGAGCCAGAGTGAGGAGTGCCGGGGCAGATCGAGCAGCTGAGGATGCTGAGCGAGGAAGTATCCGCAGAGCACATTGGACAGCGCCGTGAAGACGGTGGGGAGCCGCAGGAGTCGCAGCCAGGCAAACAGCAGGTCACCGGCATTGTGATTCATGCGGCACCCGAATGGTCTGGAGGGACGATCGGGGAGGAGCCTGCGGAGGGGGCGGGGGCGGCTGCAGGGGCGAAAAGCGGGGCTGGGAGGAGCGGTTGCAGGAGGGGGTCGAGCAGACTGCTGACACGCAGGCTGCAGGCGCTGAAGTCACCGCCAGAAGTGTGGCGATTGGGGACAGCAACGACAAACGCCCCGGCAGCGGCGGCTGATCGAGTGCCCGGTTCGCTGTCTTCGAAGACGAGCATTTCCGGGGGGGAGACGCCCAGCCGGGCTGCGGCAGCGAGGTAGATTTCCGGGTGTGGCTTGCCGAACGTGACGTCTTCGGCTGTGAGCGTGAAATGGAAGCGGTGGAGCAGGTTGACTTTGGAGAGCAGCCAGGTCATCCAGGGTCTTGGGGAAGACGTGGCCACAGCCCGCGGCAGGCCGCAGTGATCGGCGACGGCCAGCATTTCAGGGACGCCCGGGAGCACAGCGACGGAGGTTTCGGCGAGCTGGCGGAAGAGCACTTTGGTTTCGTGCATCATGTCTTCGATGGAATCGGTGAGTCCCGTGATCGATTTGAGGGCAGTGAAGGCTTCGGCGGGACGGCGTCCCAGCATTGCATGGCGAATCTGCGGAGTCATTTCGAGGCCGCGACGGGCCATGAGCTGGTATCCAGCCTGTTCGAAGATGTCTTCGGTGTTGAGCAGCGTGCCGTCCAGGTCGAAGACGATGGCTTTGAATGGGGAGTTGTTGGGGAGTGTCACGTTCAGGAGCGTTTGCCGGAGGGAAAGATGCAGGCCGGATGAGCAGTTTGCACAAAACTTCTTTGACTATATTATATAGTGCCTATTCAAATTCCACCCTAAACGCCTGGCACAGGCCGCAATTCCCTGAACTGCTCCCGGCAGCCGAAGGTTTTTCATGCTCTCCATCACTGCAGCCTCCAGCCTGATTCAGTCCCGGACGCCGCTTCTGTGCACCGTGCCTGTCGCCCTGTCGGACGCTCTGCATCGCGTCCTTGCCGAAAACCTCACGGTACCTGAACTCTACCCGGCCTTCACCCGTTCCCTGATGGACGGCTATGCGTTCGACAGTCGCCTCGCTGCCGCCCAGCCTGGCAGCGAAACGCTCACATTCCTCGTCACAGAAACGCTCACAGCCGGTCAGCAGGCCACCCGCGCCGTGGGGGGCGGTCAGGCCGTACGCATCATGACCGGGGCCATGCTTCCCGAGGGTTGCGACTGTGTGGTTCCGCAGGAACTGGTCGTCCCCTCGGCCGATCAGGCGGATGCGATTCTGGTGCCCCGATCCGCCTGTCGCCCCGGTGCTTCGGTGCTGCCTGCGGGGGCGCTTGGGCGTCCGGGCGATCCGCTTCTCGAGGCTGGTACCCTGCTTCAGCCTCGCCACATCGCAGTGCTTGCGGAATTCGGCATTGGCTCGATTCCCGTTTCGCAGATTCCCACGGTGGCGATTATTTCCACCGGCAACGAGCTTGTTCCCTGTCACCAGTCTCCACCGCCGGGCCGGCTGCGAAATTCCAGCCAGCCGATGCTTGCTGCCCTTCTGGAGACCATGGGAGCCCGCGTAGTCAGCGTTGCGTCGGCCATTGACACCGCTGAGTCACTCGATGCGGCCATCCGCACGGGCCTGCAGGCTGACCTGCTCCTGCTCACCGGCGGCGTCTCCGTGGGGTTGCTGGATCTGGTGCCTGCGGCTCTGCACCGTGCCGGCGTGGAGCAGCTGCTCCACGGCGTTCGGCTCAAACCAGGCAAACCAGTCTGGGCTGGTGTCCATGAATCTGCTGAGGGAGCTCGTTCCACGCTGGTGTTCGGACTCCCGGGCAACCCTGTCAGCAGCCTTGCCTGCTGCGAACTTTTCGTCCGTCCGGCGATTCGCCGCATGCTGGGGCGTCCACCGGCTGCTGTGCTTTTTGCAGAACTCAGCCATGACGTTTCCATCCGCGGCGATCGTCCGGTGTGTCAGCCGGCGGCAGCCTCGCTGCAGGGTTCCCGTCTGACCGTCAGCATTGTCCCCTGGCAATTGTCTGCCGATCTGCGTTCCACGGCTGCGGCCAATTGCATGGTGCTGCTGGACCCGGAACAGGCACCGCATGCGGCAGGCAGTTCAGTCCAGGTCTGGCTCTGGGATGCTCAGATCAGCTGAGACAGCAGCTTGGTCCCCACCACCATCGCGGCGATCATGATCAGCGACAGCAGAAAGCCGATCACTCCACCCCGTGTGGCGCCTGGAAACTGAAATCCGAGAATCGACAGGCACGGGAGCAGATTGCCGTCGTCTTCTGAGGGAGTGAAGTGGCGGACATCCTGCTGCACTTCGCCGGGGGAGACAGGTGTGCGAATGAGTCGGTAAAAGAATTCCAGCTGGCCTGGCGGCTGAGCTTCCGTGAGCAATGTGACAAACACACCAGCTCCGAGCGACCCGGCCAGAATGAGGGCGATCTTCCAGGCATCGAGCATCATTGTTCCTGCACCGGTCACCACGAACATGCGATCTGCAAGTCCCGGCAGGGTGCGCTGCACTTCTTCAGGAAAGTAGCCGCAGAGGAAACCCACAGCGGCCCCTGCAAGGGTGGCGGCCCAGACGGAGTTCCGGTTCCAGCGAGTCCAGACCAGCCCCATCCACATGCTGACGCCGATGATGGCCGGCGTTTTGATGAACAGTCTGAGCACATCGCCGATGTTGTTGAAGCTCATCTGCAGGATCAGTGCGGCACCAAGCAGTACCGGGCCGCAGAACCTGCCCACAGTCCGGTAGTGTTCCGGGGTTTGTTCGGGCGTGATCCCGTTGCGGTAAATGTGTTCTGCAAACAGGCCGCTGCCGATGATCATCTGTGTGGCCGCATGACTGACGGCCGAGGCAATCACCATGGCGACAAACAACCCGGTGAGTCCCGGGAGCAGGCCGGAGCAGAGGTCGCGAACGGCGCGGCCGAACAATCGATCGGCAAACTGCTGGCTCACACGATTGACGCGATACACCTGTTCCGGCAGGAGTTCTGAGGGTTCTGCGGTCGCAGAGACGATCAGGTCCTGACGCACCTGAAAATCCTCAGCTGGTGCCCCGTCGGCTGCGAGCGGACTGTTGGGCCCCAGATACCACACCACACAGGCGACTCCGAAGAAAGCCCAGAGCACGGACATGGAGCGTTTGAGCAGATGGCCGCCGGTCAGTCCGGCCCTGGCGTCCAGTTCCCGGCGACCGGTCCCGCAGAGCACCACTACGTGCGGCTGGACAATGACTCCGGCGAGCGCAGCCGTGCAGAGCATCAGCAGGTAAAAGGGCGTGAACGGCTCATGAAACTCGTCCAGCCTGGCTTCGGATGCGGCGACAAAATCGAGGAGTCCCGTTTTGAGGTGCTGCTGGGTGTTCAGCGATCCGATCCCGCCGGTTTTGGCGAGCACCAGCGGGAGCAGGATTATGGTGAGCAGAATGCGCAGAATGCCCTGCAGGCAGTCGATGCGGATCTGGGCATAAAGCCCGCCAGGCAGTCCGCAGATGAGCACCAGCAGAGCGAGGGCAAGTCCGGCGATGGCTTCTCCCTGGAGCGGCCTCATGGAGAACAGCGGGGCCGCGCCGAATTCAGGGCTGGACAGCGCTGAGCGGATATTCACCATCGGAAACCGCAGCTGCAGACTGGCGGCGATGTCGTTGAAGAAGGGGTCTGTGAGAATATTGAGCAGCCGTGCGGACGTGAAGAGCACTCCGGCGATCACCACCACACTGATGCCCATGCCGTAGATTGAATACAGCATTCCCGTGGTTGCGCCGAATCGCAGCCTGAAGAAATCGGCTGCTGTGGTTGCCCGCAGACGCCGCAGCACCGGAGCGACGATCCAGAACATCGGAATCACCGGGAGCCAGATGAACTGCCACCAGAGCCCCGACAGGCCGGATCGCCAGGTGGCTGACAGGACTGACGAAGTGGAATCCGTACAGGTGCCTGACCCGAATGTGAACAGGATCAGTCGCCTGAGGCTGGTTGTGTGGCCACCAGTGAAGTAATCCTCGGGGCGCAGTTGGCGTCGGGCGCGGCCAATTGCCATCGACAGCATGACCGCGGTCATCAGCAACACACAGATCCAGTCGGCTGGGTTCATGATTTTGGATGTTCAGGGGTGAAACCCCTGCTTAGTGAATTGAGGCAGATGGCCCGGCCCCGCCAGAGCATACAATCGAGCGGAGTCTGCAAAAGCGACTGCAGCGGAGTTTTCCAGAATACGGCGAAATACTAAGATTTGGAGGATTCAGGTCCGAAAGTCGGGAATTCGGAGCAGGCACGGTCGAGTGTCGGCGAAAGGCTCAACTGGCACCGCTGGTGAAACAGCATGTGCATCCTTCAGTCCCGATTCTAACGATTCCGCCCCCTCACGTTCCATCACCTCCCATGCATTGCCCCTATTCCGCAAATTCGGCGCCATTCATCCGCGGAAGCACAACGTATCCTCATCGTCCTCAATGCCGCTTCCCCGCGAAGTCGATCACTGCAGTCGTTTTCTCGCCGCCCCGCAAGAGCCCTTTCCATGCAAACTGCCCAGATTGCCGCTGACCTCGCCACAAAAATCTCCTCCCGTGCTGCTCGAATCGGCATCATTGGCCTGGGTTACGTCGGTCTGCCGCTCATCGGTGCCTTCACCAACGCCGGCTTCAGGTGCCTGGGCTTTGACGTGGACGACTCAAAAATTCGGATGCTGCGGCAGAGCCAAAGTTACATCCGCCATATTTCCTCGGCTGTCATTGCCGACTGGAACCAGCGCGGCGTGCTGGATTCCACCAGTGACATGTCTCGACTTCAGGAAGCTGACGCACTGCTCATCTGCGTCCCCACGCCCCTGAATGAATCCCGCGATCCCGACCTGCAGTACATCGAATCCACCGGCCGTGCCATTGCCCAGGTTCTCCGTCCCGGACAACTTGTGATTCTTGAAAGCACAACCTACCCGACCACCACCCGCGATGTGCTCGTGCCCATCCTCAACCGGAACCCGTCCGGGCTGATCTGCGGCAGGGATTTCTTTGTCGCCTTCAGTCCTGAACGTGAAGACCCGGGCAACCCCAACTACACGGCCGCGGGGATTCCCAAGGTCGTTGGCGGCACCGATCAGTACTCCGGTGATCTGGCTGCAGACCTTTACAGTCACGCCATCGTGAAGGTGGTCCGTGTCGACAATGCGGAGATCGCAGAAGCCTGCAAAATTCTTGAAAACACCTACCGCGCTGTCAACATCGCCCTCGTCAACGAACTGAAGATGCTCTTCGACCGCATGGGCATCGATATCTGGAAAGTGGTCGACGCCGCGAAGACCAAACCCTTTGGATTCCAGGCGTTCTATCCGGGACCTGGTCTTGGCGGACACTGCATTCCAATCGACCCGTTCTATCTCAGCTGGCTTGCCCGGCGCTACGGCATGAGTACTCGATTTATTGAACTGGCCGGGGAAGTCAACACCTTCATGCCCCGCTACGTGGTCACACGCGTTGCGGACTTTCTGAATGATGTCGGCAAGCCCGTTCGCGGCAGCCGCATCTGTATTCTTGGCATGGCATACAAAAAAGATGTCGACGATCCTCGTGAAAGCCCTTCCTTCGAACTGCTTGAACTGCTGCTGAATCGCGGTGCAGTACTCACCTACAGTGACCCCCATGTGCCCGCACTGCCGAAAATGCGGCACTATGATCTTCCCCCCATGCAAAGCACGGCACTCACCCCGGAATTTCTGGCCGCTCAGGACTGTGTCCTGATCTCCACCGACCACTCCGCTTTCGACTATTCCTTCATCGCCCGACATTCCCGGCTGATCGTCGATACACGCAATGCCACCCGCAATGTTGAACCCGAAGATCAGCATAAAATCTTCCGGGCTTAGCCGGCTGCCCGACAGTCGTTCAGCGGTGTTTCGTTCGGGGCACCGTGCGGTCATTCCACTCTGTAATTCACTTCCTGCTCTGCCTGTCATTCGAGCCGCTCCATGTCAGCCATCATTGATTCCCTGCAGTGGCGCCGTGCTGTCAAACGATTTGACCCCGGTCGCATCATCTCCGCTGAAACCTGGCAGGTCCTTGAGCAGTCTCTGGTGCTCAGCCCCAGCAGTTACGGGCTGCAGCCGTGGAAGTTCTTCGTGATCACATCGCCTGCGATCAAACAGCTGCTTCCGGATGCCGCGTGGGGCCAGACTCAGCCGCGCGACTGTTCTCACTTTGTCGTCATTGCTGCCCGTCGCACCGTTGACGCGGCATTCGTGCAGTCGTATGTCGACCGGATTGCGGAGGTTCGCGAGGTTCCCCCGGAATCGCTCAGCGGACTTCGCAGTGCGATTCTGGACAAAGCCGGCCGCATGGGAGAACACCAGCTGCCGTGGACCAGCCGCCAGTGTTACATCGCGCTCGGGTTTCTCCTTGAAACCGCTGCAATGCTCAGCGTGGATGCCTGTCCGATGGAGGGCATCATACCGGAACGTCTCGATGGAATTCTCGCCATCTCCGGTACACCGTGGACCAGCGTCGTTGGCTGTGCCCTGGGTTACCGCAGCCCTGAAGATACCTCCTCCGCAGAAGCCAAAGTGCGTTTTGAACCGGCTGATGTGGTTGTTCACTGCTGATCTCACAGTTGTTCTCAAAGGAGTTTTCGCGTGAGTGAATCGTGGATTGCCGAACGCATGCACCACATCGATGCCTCGGGGATCCGTAAGGTCTTCGATCTTGCTGCCACGATGCAGCGACCGATCAACCTGAGCATCGGACAGCCCCATTACGACACTCCGCAGCCCGTCAAGGATGCTTTGTGTCGTGCGGTGCAGGAAGGGCGAAATGCCTACAGCCAGACACAGGGAATTGCCCCGCTGCTGAACCTGCTCCAGGCCGATGTGTCCCGTCGCTTCAGCGATCCCGACCGGAAAGTGTTTGTCACGTCCGGAACCAGCGGTGCACTCGTGCTCGCACTGCTGTCACTCATCAACCCCGGCGAAGAGGTCATCATTCTTGATCCGTGGTTTGTGATGTATCGCCATCTGGTCACTCTGGCCGGTGGCACGGTGGTGCCGGTATCCAGCTATCCTGACTTTCGTATTCCGATTGAAGCCATTCGTGCGGCCATCACGCCCCGCACCAAGCTCATCATTTTCAACAGCCCGGCAAATCCCACCGGGAGCGTTGCCAGTCCGGCCGAAACGCAGGCGATCGCCGAACTCGCACACCGCCACAACATCGCACTGATCAGCGACGAAATCTACCGCGAATTCTGCTACGATCAGGAATTCGTCTCGCCGGTCACCTGGAATCCTCAGACCATCGTCATTGACGGCTTCAGCAAATCCCATTCGATGACGGGACTGCGTCTGGGATATATGCATGGCCCTGCCTGTCTCATCCAGCAGATGCTCAAGCTGCAGCAGTTCACGTTTGTGTGTGCGCCGCATCCGGTGCAGTGGGCCGGAATCACCGCGTGGGAACTGGATCTGGCCGATAACCGTGCGGACTACCGCCGCAAGCGCGATCTGCTGGTGAGTCTGCTGCGGGACCACTTTGAAATCACCGGCGGCGAGGGGGCCTTTTATCTGTTTCTGAAGGCCCCCTGGGGCTCGGCCACGGAATTTGTTGCAGCCGCCATCCGCAATAACCTGCTGATCATACCGGGTTCAGTCTTCAGCGCCCGCGATACGCATTTCCGCGTCTCGTTCGCTGCTGCCGATGAGATGCTTCAGGAGGGGGCCGGGATTCTTTGCCGACTGGCCGATGAAGGCCCCTCTGCCGCGCCCGCAGCAGGCTGACCAAACCTCAAAACTCACCCTGTCAATCTGATCCGTTGGGGGCGTTTTCAGAAAATCCAGTCCCTTCCTCTGAAACACGGCGGAAATTTGCTGGAAAATCTTGCCTCCGACTCAAAAACGGGGAATGATATACCCCAGCGGTCAGGTTGCCGGACTTTTCGGTGACCCCCAGGAGAACATTCAGGAGCATTTCATGAGAACCGGACACAGGCGCATTCGGGGATTTACGCTGATCGAATTGCTGGTGGTGATCGCCATCGTGGCCATTCTTGTGGCACTCCTGCTTCCGGCAGTGCAAAAGGCACGCGAGGCTGCCAACCGCACCAAGTGCATCAACAACGTCAAACAGCTGTCGCTGGCCCTGCATAACTACCACGACTCGCACTCCGTCCTTCCACCGGGTGCGATCCTGTCGCTGTTCGGTGGCGATATCACGCCAACCGGCGCCAGGTTCCGTGATCCGCGCGAACCGTTCGAAAGCAACCAGCTGCTGGGGCTGCATGGCACCAGCTGGATGTTTCAGATTCTGCCCTACGTTGAACAGGCCAACGTCTACGAACTCTGGCGTGTCGATTACAACGTGTTCGGCAACGCCGAAATCACCTTCGACAACTCCCCCAATCTGCTCTGGCGACAGCTTGGCAATGCTCCCGCCCAGTACGAAATTCCCGGCTTCTACTGTCCCTCTCGCCGCTCCGGCATCGATGCCCGGAATTTCGCGTTCAATAAGTTCCTCGATACCGATGCCGCTGTGAAAATCACCACCGGTGTGCGTGGCGGGGGCAATGACTACGTCGGCTGCTCCGGTTCGGGCGTCGTCTTCAACCGTCAGACTCGCGCGGTCTTCGACCTGACCCCTGAACAGGTTGCCAATTACCAGAACCAACCCCGGACCAATGCCAACAACTTTAATCAGCTTTCCATCAATGCCGGTGTGCTCTCTGTCAACAGCAGCGTCACGCTGACAGACATCAAGGACGGCAGTTCTCAGACAATCATGATCGCCGAAGCCGAACGTTTCGAGGGTCTTGTCGTTCCCAACCAGCGGACGACCGACCAGATCGCCAGCGACGGCTGGGCCTGGGGCGGCGCCGCCACTCTGTTCAGCACCCTCGAAGGCCCAAACCGCAGGCTCTTCTGGGGCTCAGCCGGTTCCGCCCACCGCGATGTCTGTGTGGTCGGGCTGGCGGATGGCTCTGCCCGCACGGTCAGTAAATCCATCTCCCTCCCGATCTGGCAGAACCTCGGGAATATTTCCTCCGGGATTCCGGTCGGCACGTTTTAAGTGACCGCAGGATCTGTCAGCAGCAGCCCTTGACGCCAGGTGTCGCCGTTTTCCGGCCATCTGGCGTTTTTCTGTTTTCACCTGCGTTCCTTCCCGCAATCGATTAGAATCCGTCGAACATGTACCCCAGGTCCGGTTTTTGCAAAGTCGTCCCATGACAATCCGCTACACCTGCCCCGGCTGTCAGTCTCTGCTCAGGATTCGCGATGAAAAAGCGGGCACCGACGCAAAGTGCCCGAAATGCAGACACGCATTTGTTGTCCCCGAACCTGACGCCGATGACGGCATCGAAATCGAAGAGGCATCTTCAAATCCCCCGGCAACCGACCTTCCCGTCGATATGCCCGGGGATCTTCCGGTAGATATGCCAATCGAACTCACCCCGGAAGTCAGCAGCCCGGAACCCTTCGACGCCGGCAGCTTTCTGACATCCAGCCCGGCCCCGGTTTCTCCGCGTGCAGCGGCCAGCCCGGCTACCCCGGCATCGTCTGCTTCGGGCCGCAAACCCTCCGTCGCGGAACTCATGAAGGACTTCGAATCCTCCAAAAAATCCAAAGATCGCGACAAGGGACGCAAGCCAGGCGACTCGCCCCGCAACTCCTCCAGCGCCGAAACCACCGGCTCCGCCGCTGACGCGCTCGCCCGCGCGTACCAGCAAAAACGCGATTCATCGTCTGCCCCCCCGCCGCTCACCAGGGAAGACGCCCGGTCCGCTGAAGCACGCACCGCACAAATCACGTTCCTCAAGACCCGCGGTCTCCCCGGTGCCGCCGCAGTCCTCATTCTCGGCTACGCCTGGTTCTGGTACGTGAATCGCGAAATCTACGAAGGTCCTCCGCTCTACGAAGTCACCGGCACCGTCATCCAAAGCGGCAAACCACTCCCCGGTGTTAACGTCGAATTCGCCCCCGCAGAACCCGACCCCAATCAGGAAGTGCTCGCCGCAGCCGGCATTACCGACGACCAGGGCCGCTTTCGGCTCCGCGCCTTTGACAGCCAGTACGGAGCCCCCGCCGGCCCCTATATCGTCGGACTCATCAATTCCAACGGGATCCCCATTAACCTCCCCGAAGAACTCATCCGCCACACGGTGACACCGGACGGCAAAAACGAATTCCAGCTCAGCTTCTGAAACGATCCATGACTACTCTCATCGTCGACTACGGCATGGGTAACCTGCGGAGTGTTCAAAAAGCCTTTGAACATATTCAGGAACCCGCCGAAATCTGCTCCTCGCCCACTGCACTCGCCAAAGCCACCCGCATCGTGCTCCCCGGTGTCGGCGCCTTCCGCGATGCCATTGCAGCACTCCACCACCACGATCTTGTCAACGTCCTCAAAGATGCCATCGCCGCCGATCGCCCCTTCCTCGGCATCTGCCTCGGCATGCAGCTGCTCTTCTCCAGCTCGCTCGAAGACGGACATCATCAGGGACTTGATGTCATCCCCGGCGTTGTCCAGCGCTTCCAGCTCCCGGCCGAATTCAAGATTCCTCACATGGGCTGGAATCAGCTCAGCACCGCTCAATCCCCGCCCCACACCCTGTTCAGCAATCTTCCCCCAAACCCATGGTTCTACTTTGTTCACAGTTACCACTGCGTCCCAGGCGACAATTCCTGGGTCGCTGCCACCACCAGCTACGGCAACCCATTCGTCTCCGCCGTGGCCCGCAGCAACGTGATGGCCGTGCAGTTTCACCCCGAAAAAAGTCAGTCAGCCGGCCTGCAGCTCCTGCGTAACTTCGTCAGCCGCACTCAGCCGCTGAACCAGGATCCCTGACCAGATACCAGCGATGTTCCTGGTCATTGGTCATTGGTCATTGGTCATTGGTTATTGGTTCACAGTCATCAGTCATCGCCTCTCCGGAATCTTTCTGAAATGATCATCAGCCGCCGCTGGCTCGCCGACTACGTCGCCCTGCCCGACTCCACCGCCGAACTCACTCGCCGTCTCACGCTTTCCGGCCTGAATCTCGAAGAATTCCACGACGTCGCTCAGGGACTCACTGAGCCTGACGTCGCCATTGACCTCGAAGTGACCAGCAACCGTCCGGATTGCCTGGGTCATATCGGCGTGGCCCGCGAAGTCGCTGTGCTCTTCCGGCAGCCGCTGCAGATTCCAGCTGCCAGCGTCAGCGAATCCGGCCACCCCATTGCCGACTCCGTTTCCGTCAGCATCGACAGCGAAGACCTCTGCCCCGAATACCATGCCCGGCTCATTCGTGGAGTGCGGATCGGCCCCAGCCCCGCATGGCTCCGCGACCGACTTGCTGCCGTCGGCATCAATTCCGTCAACAACGTGGTGGACGTCACCAACTACGTCATGCTCGAATGCGGCCAGCCTCTGCATGCTTTCGACTTCGATCGGCTCAACGGTTCACGAATCCTCGTTCGCCAGGCCCGGCAGGGCGAGAAGATCCGTGCGATTGACCAGCGCGATTACGAACTCGCCGCCGGCATGTGCGTCATTGCCGACGCAGAGCGTCCCGTGGCGGTCGCCGGCGTCATGGGCGGACTCGATACCGAAATCTCCGGCACCACCACCAACGTACTCATCGAAGCCGCTGCGTTCTCGTCACTCTCCGTCCGCGCCACCGCGCGCGCCCTCAGGCTTCACAGCCCCTCATCCTACCGCTTCGAACGCCGCACCGACCGAAGAAATCTCGACTGGGCCTCCCGCCGCTGCTGCGAACTGATTCTGCAGCTCGCCGGCGGCTCACTCCTTCACGGCTCCATCGTCGCCGGCTCACCCCTGCCGGCACTGCGTGACCCCATCCAACTCCGCTTCGATCGCGTCCGGCAACTCCTCGGCCTCGACATCCCCCCGGCCACCTGCACCGAAATCCTCATCAGCCTCGGATTGCAATGCCTCGAACAATCCCCCATCGAAGCAACCTTCCGTCCACCCGGCTGGAGACTCGATCTGACCCGCGAATGTGACCTCATCGAAGAAATCGCCCGCATTCACGGGTACGAACACATTCCCTCCGATGCTCCGCTCCCCGTCGTCGCCACTGCCCGCACACTCCGCGAACGAGTTCTCGATACCGTCCGCTCGCACCTCACCGCCTGCGGACTCTACGAAGCACTCACACTCTCATTCGTCAGCGAAGCCCAGCGACAGCTCTTCCAGCCCGCCGGCGAACGCGCCCCTGTCGCCGTAAGTCACTCCAGCCGCAGCCACGAAAATCAGCTCCGCCAAAGCCTGATCCCCAGCCTCCTGCAGTGCCGTCGACAAAACGAACGCCACGGTACGCTCAACGCAGAACTCTTCGAAGTCGCCCGCGTCTACCTCGCTGCCGGCACCGGTCAGCCCGAAGACATCGCCGAACCAGTCACTCTCGGCCTCGTCACCGGTCGCTCCTTCGCCTCCGTACTTGGCATCGTCGAAAGTCTCGTCGCCCGACTCGCCCCCGCCGCCATCGTCACCCCCTCACCCTGCAATCGCCCCGAGTTCCTGAGCGGTCGCGGTGCCGAACTGCAGATCAGCGGCGAACTCCTTGGCTGGATCGGAGAACTCAGCGCCGATGTGCTCAAAACCTGCGAACTCCACGATCAGGTCTGCATCGCCGAACTCCGACTCCCTCTCCTGGAACGCCTCTTCCAGCACTCCCGCAGCTTCACTCCGCTCCCCCGCTTCCCCGCCGTCTCACGCGATCTGAACTTCGTCCTCCCCGAACACGTCTCCTGGGCTCAGCTCAGCCAGACCGTGAAGCAGAACGCCGGACCACTGCTCACAGAAACCGCTTTCGCAGGACTCTATCGCGGCAAACAAATTGCCGCTGATCACAAGTCCTGCGTGATCACCTGCCGCTTCCTGTCGCCCGAACGAACACTCACCGCCGAGGAAGTTGACGAATCCGTTCGCCGCATTATCGCCGCCTGCGAATCCAGCCTCGCCGCCTCCCTTCGCGCCTGACTCTCCTTAAAACACCGGCCTCCCCGCCCTCCACACCCACACACAATGAAACGCACGCTGCTCAAATCCAAAATCCACCGCGCCACCGTGACCGATGCCAGCCTCCACTATGAAGGTTCCATCACCATCGACCCCCTGCTGATGCAGGCGGCCGATATCTGCGAATGGGAACAGGTGGACGTCTACGATATCAACAATGGCAATCGCCTGACCACCTATGCCATCCCCGGAAAACCGGGGTCCGGAACCATCTGCCTCAACGGAGCCGCAGCGCGGCTGGTTCAGGTCGGCGACCTCGTCATCATCTGCAGCTACGCTGAATTCACAGAAGAACAACGCCACGCCCACGCCCCCAGAATCGTCCTCGTCGACGAAAACAACCGCCCGCGCGGAACGTAATCGCTCCCAGGTTCATAAAGGATAAAGGATAAAAACGTCCTCTTTCCGCACTCCAAAGAATCTTCTCGGCCAGCCATTCAGTTTTTCGATTGCTGAACGAATTGCTCTTCCCAACCGCAGGAAATCCTCTTCTCAATCCGGCATTCCAACCGATCACGACTGCCGCAGCCGGGGTCGAGCGGTAGGATTTGCAAAGTCATTCAGACCCTCGCCCCGGCCTCCCCAAACTCCGCCATCACACGTTCACAGCAGGCAGCGTTCCGATGACCATTTCCATGACTGACTACTTCCGGACTCGCAAATCCGACCGGAAAAAGGAAACTCGGTACATCAACGTCATCAATAAGGACAGCTGCACGTCCTGCAATTCGTGCGCGACCGTCTGTCCGGTCGACTGCATCTACGAAGTTGTCAGCCCGATCCCCTCCCAAAGCTATCATCAGATCGACACCAGCCGCTGTATCGGCTGTCAGATGTGCTATCGCTCGCCCAACGACAGCTCCGACTTCTACCAGCTCACCATCTGTCCGTGGAACGCGATCGACATGCTTCACAATCCCAACGTGAAGCCCGACGAAGAATCTGCACTGCAGCCCTACTACCGCGGCAGCTCCGTCAACCTGCCCTGGCCAAAGCTTGAAGAATACGGCTACCAGCTGTTCCTTGACGGAGAAGTCTTCCTCCCGGTCTCTGAAAAGGACCTGCACCGCCCCTTCCATCTCTTCCAGGAGGAAGCATGGATGTACAGCGAAGCAGACAACGTGCGGATCGTCGAGGCGGAAGCCGAAGAAGGCGAAGGCTTTATCCGTTATAAGGCCACAGAGGCTGGCCGCGAACTGCTGGACTGTATGTTCCAGGGCTGGAAGCGAGTTTTCATGGACTGACGGTTGCCACCCGTCTGTGCGGGGCTCGTCATGATCGAAGTCGGCGGCATCTGTTTCTCCCTGCTCCTGTTGATGCTGCTTGCCTGGCGCGGTGCCAGCTTAATTGTCATCGCCCCTCTGTGCGTGCTCGCAGCCGTCGTCACTGACGGCCGGACCCCGGCCCTGGCGGCTTACACACAGATCTTCATGCCCGGTGTCGGCCAGTTCATCGCCCGGTACTTTCCCTTGTTTCTGCTGGGGGCAATCTTCGGGACCCAGATGCAGAACTCCGGTGCTGCCCGTCGCATCGCTCTGGTGCTCACCGATCGCTTTGGCGTTCGGCAGGCCATTTCCGCCGTGGTGTTCACCTGCGCGCTGCTCACGGCCGGAGGTGTTTCGGTGTTTGTGGTCGTGTTCGCGGTGTTCCCGATTGCCGATGACTTGTTTCGTCGAGCGGATCTGCCGCGTCGGCTCATTCCGGCGGCCATCGCGCTGGGCTCCTTCACCTTCACCATGACGGCTCTTCCCGGAACCGTCCAGCTGCCCAATCTGATTCCCATGCCGTATTTTCGTACAACGCCATGGGCGGCCGCCTCTGTGGGTCTGGCAGCATCCATCGCAATACTCACTGCCGGACTTCTCTGGCTGCGACATCGAGCCCTGCAGGCGAATTGCCGCGGCGAAGGTTACGGGGACAAAATCGAGCCATCACCTGCTCCCGCAGCAACCGATGTCGGCACGCTTCCTTCTGCATTCGCTGCGTTCGCCCCCATCGTCGTGGTTCTGGTCGCCAATCTGCTGCTGTCACTGCTGATCCTCCCTCAGACCAACGCCAGCTATCTTGCTGAGCCACGATTTGGCCGCACATCCCTCGATCGGATCATCGGCACCTGGTCCGCTCTGCTCTCGCTGCTGATTGCCAACGGGCTTGCCGGCCTGCTCTTCGCCGGCTCCATCCGGCGACTGAACCTGTGGCTCTCTGAAGGTGCTCAGGCCAGTCTCTTCCCGGTCTTCAATACTGCGGTGGAATTTGGCTATGGAACAACCATCGCAGCGCTCTCCGGATTTGCCACCATCCGTACCCTTCTCGGATCACTCAGCCCATCCAGTCCCCTGATTTCCGAGGCGGTTGCGGTGAATGTTCTTGCCGGTGTCGCCGGATCGGCATCGGGGGGCCTGAGCATCGCGATGGAGTCTCTTGGCGATGCCTGGCGCGAACAGGGTTTACGACTGGGCACAGATCCCGAACTGCTCCACCGCGTGGCTGCGTTGTCCTGCGGTGGTCTGGACAGCCTGCCCCACAACGGCGCCGTGATCACACTGCTGCTGATCTGCCGCTGCAGCCATCGGCAAAGCTACGCCGATATCGCTGTGGTCAGTCTTGCCATCCCTCTGGCTGTCACGGCCCTCGTGGTGGCATACGCTTCGATTTGACTGGACAACGCCTTGTCTGGATTGTCAGGCTCGAAAAGCCTGGGGTGTCAGCCCAATGCCACCTGCTTTTAGCGGAACGGCGCGAGCCGTCCGGTGATGGATGCTGAAATTTCCTGTCATTACCGGACGGCTCGCGCCGTACCGCTTCTATTTTGAGCCGAAAGTAGGTGGCATTGGGTCAGCCCCACGATAGGCTCGTCGTGTCCCGCAACACCTGGGCCTGCCGGCCCAGGCTTTCAGCAAACGGCCCTTCAGGCCTGAAAGGCTGTTCTCGAATAGCCTGGGCGGTCAGCCCCAGGGCTCGAATAGCTGGGGTGTCAGCCCGAGGGCTCGATCTGAACCCTCCGGGGCGGACTCAAGGAACTTAGAACCTGGCGCTGTCCAGTTAAGGCGCTTCCGTTAATCCCATCGTGGCCCACGGTGTCCTGCCGACGTCACCATGAATATCCGCCACCCACCAGAAAGCCCCAGCCGTCTCCATGCAGGTCCCCGGCAACGCCACCTTTCAGGAACCAGCGACTGCCGGGCCAGAACACCAGTTCAGAACGGAACACCGAATCTTCGAAGTCCCCCTTTGTCTCCGACTCCAGCAGATTTCGCCATGCCACCCGCTCCCCAAGATCCAGCTCAAAGCCGGGATTGGCCAGAAAACTCGTTTCGAGGTCTCCGAAAGGCAGCGTCGCGCCGAGGAAATTCAGGTCTGCCTGAAACATCTGCGTGTTCACACCCAGCTGCACAAATGGTCGAAAGTGATCGGTAACGAACACGTAGGTGGTCAGACCGCTGCTGAATGATCGCAGCTCCAGATCGACCGTAGCCAGCCCCCCGGGATCAGCTCCGTTTCCCTGAAGTCCCAAAGTCGCAAGAAACACGTCCTGACCCATGAATTCCGGGAGCCGGTCATTCCAGCGGGACGGCACGTTGAACACAAAGGAAAATCCTCTGAGCGGATCGACGAGATCCACGTCCTGGCCGAGCGTTTCCACCTGCAGGTACTGCAGTTCCAGGTAGTGGCGTCCCAGCTGCCCGGGTTTCACCGGCAGGTCCTCATTCTCAAATTCCTCCGGCTGCACAAACACCTGCTGCGGCAGCCAGTCCTGAGCCGTGCCTGAGGGCAGTGGAAGGCCGATCGACAGCAGCGGCAGGAGGAGCAGCAGCGGTAACCGGATGACTGTCATGGGAATCTCGCGTTTCAACAGCAGAGGAACGATCGCCGACAATTCTGAATCACCTGATCCGGGCGGGAGCGTAACGCGGGGCAGGTGACCGCTGGACAGACTTTCCATGCCTTCCGGGACTTTCCCGGAAACCCCCAGTCCGACTGTGGCGGGCTATCGGCTTTCTCTGCCACTGACAGCCATTACCCGGCGGGAACCGCTTCTGGCAGCCTGTTGTCATCTGCAGTGATTATGCAGCACGTTTCTCGCAGCGTTCGGTCTGTGTGCTGACTCTGGTCTTCCCCCCTGCCGCTGCGGCCGTCGCAGCAGCAGCGGCAGCGAGTCTGCGTTTGCGCCCATTGCGGCTGAATTGATTGGCCCAGTCGATCAGTGAGGGGAAGCAGCGTTTGAGCAGGTGCAGGAAGTGGGCAAGCGGAGTGATGAGCACCTGACGTTCGTTGCGACGGATGGCTTTGAGTGTTCGAGTGGCAACAGATTCCGGGGTAGCGCAGAGCCATGCCGGAGGCAGGGGAACCGCAGCCCCGCTGCGTGAATTCCGGGCGGACTGATAGAGTGAAGTGAGTACGGGGCCGGGACAGATGGCCGTCACACCCACCCCGCGACGGCCGAATTCCGCCCGCAGCGCCTCTGTAAAACCAACCAGCCCGAACTTGCTGGTGTGATAGGCTGTGAAACGGCCACCGGCAACAAGTCCGGAGATGCTGCACATATTCACGATGTGCGGATCTTCCTTCAGCAGCAATTTCGGGAGGAGCAGGCTGGTGATGCGCACAGGGGCAAGCAGGTTAATCTGCAGCAGGCGATCCCACTGCTCCTGCGTCATCTCATTGGTGGGACCGTAGAGGGCGATCCCGGCATTGTTAATGAGCAGATCAGGGCCACCGGAGAGTTTGCAGGCGGCCTGCACCATGGGCTCGATGGCCGAGGCATCAGCGAGATCGCAGACGAGCGTGTGCACGGGACACGGAGCATTGGCAAGACTGGCAGCAGCGGCCTCAAGGCCCTGTGCGTTCACGTCAACCAGAATCAGGCTGCAGTGTTCACGTGCCAGTGCTTTGGCGAGAGCCAGCCCGATGCCGCTGGCGGCGCCGGTAATCAGAGCGGTGCGGTTGGCAAATGATTTCATCCGTGAAATCCGTTGGAAGACTGGCGATCAGGCAACTCAGCGTTTGCGGAGCACGAATACCACATCTTCGGTTGTGGGGGTGACAGTGTGTGGTCGGTTAATGCGGTACTGGAAGTCGTAGGTTTCAGCAATCTGCAAAGCAGGAACTTTGGCAAGCAGAGAAAGAAATTCAGCATGCTTGTAGGTTCGGTATTCCATGTGATCCACGATCCGCAGCCGGCTGGTGGGAGTGAACACGTCGACGTGCAGTCCCAGGTGTTCGAGGCGAGTGTTACGATCGATGCCCTTGGACCACATGTGGGAATTGACCACAAGATCTCCGCGACGGGCAGACCAGCTCTCTTCCTGCATCGGGACGCCGATGGTCGGTTCGAGGTGAATGCCGAGGACGTACAGGCCGCCGCGAACGAGTCCCGCGGCCATGCATTCGAGGTGTGCCTGAGCCTGTTCTTCGGTGGCCAGATGCCGGAAGGTGTTGATCATGTTGAATGCCGCATGAAACCTGCGTTTGACGGTGAAGTCCGCCATGTCGCCCACGGTCACTGTGGGTGGCAGCCGGTGCCGGTTCAGTCGCTTGTTGCAGAATTCAACGGCTTTGGGATTCAGGTCGTTGCCCGCGACCTGATAGCCGTCCCGCCCCAGCTTCACCAGCAGTCGACCGGTGCCGCAGGCAGGCTCAAAAATCGAACGCACTTCACATTTGGCGTGTTTCGCAAAACATTCCTTCAGGAACCGATACTCAGCAGCCACGTCCGAGCCGAACAGCAGGTCATAGTACTTCGGGTAGTCGTAGATACTGGCAGTTTCGACCTGAGTTGTCATGGGTTGACTGGCCTGAAGGAAAGAACTGAAGGTTCCGGGCAAGCCGCAGCCGCCCCGCAGACTTGTCATGGTGGCGAGCTTTGGGGCGACTGGCAAGCGCAGCGGGATCAGTTTTTCACCGCGAGTGGCTCGGACAACCAGTTTCAGCGAACGCGGGGAACCTCGCGGATCTGCGGTGTCCCGTCAAAGACCCACGAATCCTGCGGCAGCTGGCCGCGGCGAGTGACTTTGGGAATGGCGAACGTTTCGCCGACCAGCACATCAGCGCCGCTGCGAGGATCCCGGGATGGTTTGCCGCCGAACTGAGCGATCAGGGGCCGGATGCGGGGATCGTCCTTGCTGTCAAAGGACCCGATGGTCACCAGCGAACGGTATTTTTCGTGGAGCACCCACGCTTCGTAGTCGCGGTCGTAGCCGTGTTTTTTGGCATTTCGCAGAGCGTCTCCCAGCTGCATGGCGCGAACGGCACAGTCGTCGAGACTCCTGCCGAAGTTGCGTTCGAAAAATCCCATCGCTCTGGCCGAATCATTGCCGTTCACCTGCATCACGCTGCCGCCAAAGAACGTGGCCACAACAAGCGTGTAGCGGGACTTGTTCTGCAGCAGCGAATACTTCTGCCCGGAATTCAGCTCCACCAGAAAATCTTCCTCTTCCCCGTCACGCAACTCGCCCTCAAACAGCGGATTGGCCGTCAGAAATGCGCGGCTGAGCGGACCGGGGCGGCCGGGAGTGCGAGGCAGAATGCCGCCATTCTTCGGATCCGACAGAAAGTCCGGCTTGAACTTTGTCTTGATGTACTGCAGGACCTTCTTCGCTTCCGCATCCGTGTTCGACGGGAAGTTGCCGGCAAGCACAGAGATGTAACCGTGCTGCGCCACAAATCTCCGTGAACTGCCTGCTCCCGTCGACGAAATTTCACCCAGCTTTTCTTCCAGCTGATACGTGTAGGCCGGGATGCCCAGCAATCGCAGCTGATACACCAGCTCGTCTGCCGCCTCTTCCGCCGACAACCCATTCCTCACACGCCGATCCTCTTCCACATCACGGATCGAAGCCACCATGACCATCCACGGACCATGCTTCTTCGTCAACGGATACTTTTTGCCCTTCACGGCCTCCACATCCGCAGACACGGATGGCATCAGGACGGACAGCATCAGCAAACAGGCGGGCAGTGTTGGAATCAGTTTCACAGACATCTGAACATCCTCACAGGTCAATCCAGCCGTCCCGGCAAACCAACCGGAAGGTCGCACGGTGCGGAGTATGCCGAAGAAGGTCCTCAGCCGCTGAAGCAATTTTCCGGAATCCCGCAGCCCCCGGACTGACGTGGTTCCCGCGGACGCCGTCCCCCGGCAATTTCTGCCGCACCGAAGACTCCAGCTGCGTGTTCTGCAGCCCCTTTTCCGCGAATATTCACTCCGAGCGACTTTTCACACGCAAAAGCGGCGATATGCTTTCTGACGCGGCTGCGCTCAGACCTTCTGAAATCCACGGAGTACCTCGTCATGACGACGACCAGTGCGGAAACACAGCATCGCATTCAGGGCTGGATCGGCACGGCTGTTATGACCGCCGCCTCCATTCTTGCCGTGCTCATCTTCTGCGATCGCACAGGTGTCACCGTGTTCGATATGCCGCGGATCTGGCACGCCAGTCGTGGTATTCATCTGCTGCTCTGCGGTGCCATGTTCCTCACTGCCGCAATTCTTCTGAAAGCCCCCGTTCCTGACCGGATCGTCGAACGCGAAGGCCGCCCGTTGTTCAAATCCTGCAGACTGCTCACACGCCGCGAATGCAGACTCTGCGACGAAGCCCTGCAGACCCTGCTCCAGTTTCAGCATGCTCTGCCCGCCATCGATGTCGTTGACATCGATGGCGACCCGCAACTCATCCGCCAGTTCGGCGAATCCATTCCCGTGGTCGAAATTGACGGACGAGTACGATTTCGCGGCCGCGTCGACTGGAGACTCCTGCAGCGAATGATCGAGGCCGCAGAACTCCGCTGCAGCCTCCATGACAGTGACCCCGACGTCCACCTCCGGATTGAACAGTCCCCCCTGCAGCGACAGGTGGACACCTAACGGGCGGGCGACCGACCTTCCTCGTCCTGCCGTATCAGGTGTTCAACGACAGCTGCTGCCGAGGCCACATTCGTCGCCAGCGGCACATTGTGCACGTCGCAGACGCGCATGAGTGCCGCCACATCGGGTTCATGCGGCTGCGCTGTGAGCGGATCCCGCAGAAAAATCACCGCCCGAATGAGCCCCTCAGCCACGCGACCACCAATAATCAGGTCCCCGCCGCTGGGCCCGTGAGCCACTCGCTCCACTTCCAGCCCCAGCTGTTCCTGCAGCATCCGCCCCGTATTACCCGTCGCCACCAGCCGCTGCATCGAAAAAAACTCTTTGCGACGCCCGACAAAATGCAGCATCGTGTCCTTCTGAGCGTCATGGGCAATCAACGCAATCACAGGCCTGCTCCGTAAGGATGATCGGATCTCCCGCAGAAAGTGTGGCAAAGCGCGAGGCAAAATGCGAGTGAAGCAGGACCGGTCGTTCCGGCTGATCGCATCTGCAGGCCCGTCCGGTGATGAGCTCTCATCTCTCGTCCTTACCGGACGGCTCGCGCCGTACCGCTTCAAGCGGCGGGTCTCTTCGGCTCGCACCACCACCGGGACTGCACAGCGAAATGCCAGGTCTCAGCTTGATCGCCGGGAAAATGCGTGCAGAATGGCGTCACAGGAATTCGGGATGCTCCACCAAAGACCCCTGAGCGTTAGCCTGGGCGCTGCGAATTTCATGGCTGCTCTGTTGATTTCGGGCATCAACTCAGTCATTTTCGGTCAATTTCTGTCATTCCCCTCCCCTTTCCGTCATTTCTTCAGGCGTCTTCAATCACCCATGTCTCCTTCCTGCACGTATGATTTTGACGTTGTGGTGGTCGGCGCTGGTCATGCCGGGGTCGAAGCTGCATTTGCGGCTGCCCGCATGGGGGCGCGAACCGCACTGCTCACCATGAACTGCGACACCGTGGCTCAAATGAGCTGCAATCCGGCGATTGGCGGTGTTGCCAAGGGCCAGATTGTCCGCGAGATTGATGCCCTCGGCGGGGAAATGGGACGCGTGATCGATGCTGCCGGCATCCACTTTCGCATGCTCAACGCCAGCAAAGGCGCTGCCATGCACAGTCCCCGCGCTCAGGCCGACAAAAAAGCCTACCAGTTCGAAATGAAGCATCGGATCGAACAGCAGCCCGAACTCACGCTCTGCCAGGAAACCGTCGAATCCCTGGAAACCGAATCCGGCAAAGTCACCGGCATTCGTGTGGCCGGAAATGCCCTGTATCGTACCCGCGCTGTCATTCTCACCACCGGCACCTTCCTCAAGGCTGTCATGCATACCGGCGAACAGCAGGCCGAGGGTGGCCGGGCCGGTGATAAGGCCGCGCATGGCATGTCCGGATCGCTCCGCAACCTCGGCTTCGAACTCCGTCGCTTCAAAACAGGTACCCCCGCCCGACTCAACGGCCGCACGATCGACTTTTCACGCTGCGAACCGCAGCCTGGTGATCCCGATCCCGAACCCTTCTCGTTTCTGACCGACCGGATCAGCCAGCCCCAGATCCACTGCTGGCTCACGTCCACCACACCCGAAATTCACGAGATTATCCGCGCTAACCTGCATCGTGCCCCGATGTATTCCGGGCAGATCCAGTCCACCGGCCCGCGGTACTGCCCGTCCATCGAGGACAAGGTCGTCCGGTTTGCCGAAAAACAGACTCACCAGATTTTTCTGGAACCCGAAGGTCGCAACACCCAGGAAGTTTATTGCAACGGCATTTCCACCAGCCTTCCCCGCGATGTTCAGGATCAGATCATCCGCCTGATCCCGGGCTGTGAAAATGCTAATATCATGCGTTATGGCTATGCCGTCGAATACGACTTTGCACCTCCAACTCAGCTGCATCCCACCCTCGAAACACGGCTCGTGGAAGGTCTCTACTTTGCCGGCCAGATCAACGGGACTACCGGCTATGAAGAAGCCGCCGGACAGGGACTCATTGCCGGCATCAACGCCGCCCGCAAGCTCCAGGGGCGGCCGGCTTTCGTGCTGGATCGCAGTCAGGCCTACCTCGGTGTGCTCATTGATGACCTCGTGACCAAAGGTGTGGATGAACCCTATCGCATGTTCACCTCCCGCGCCGAATACCGTCTGCTCCTGCGACACGATAACGCCGACCGCCGACTCACACCCATCGGCATCGAACTGGGCACTGTCTCACCCGAACGTGCTGCCCGCTTTACAGCCTGGCAGCAGGAACTTGATCGCGGGTTTCACGCAATGAAGACGCTGCGCGCTCAGGGAAACAGCCTGGAAGAATGGATGCGAAGAATGCCGCCATGGGACGAACTGCTCTCTGTCTTCCCCGCGCTCGGTGAACTTCAGCTGTCCCTCAGGACACAGCGACAGATGCAGATTGAAGCCCAGTACGCCGGCTATGTCCGTCGTCAGGAAGCCGAAATCGCCCGCCTGCAGAAAGTCGATTCCATCCGCATTCCCGAAACCTTTGATTATCGATCCGTCACCCAGCTCCGCATGGAAGCCCGCGAAAAGCTGGGACGACATCGCCCTGCAACCGTCGGTCAGGCCAGCCGTGTCAGCGGCATTACTCCCGCCGATATCGCCGTCCTGATGTTTTCACTCAATCCTTCCCGCTGATCGCCTCCCGTTTTCCGTTTTTCACCCGCTGCCATGTTCGTTGTCTCATGGACAGTTCGTCTCGCCCTGATCTGCTACACGGCCGCAACCGTGCTCAGCCTGCTCCGGCCCGTCGCAGATCAGCAGAGACGACTTGTCCGGCCACTCTGGACCGTTGGCGCTCTGCTGTTTATCGCCCACGTGGCAGCAGCGTTTCATTACAAGCATCACTGGAGTCACGCGGAGGCCGTTCAAAGCACTGCCGTGCAGACAGAACAGCTCATCGGCGTTGCCTTCGGCGAAGGACTCTGGTTCAGCTACCTGTTTGTGCTGTTGTGGACTGCCGATGCAGCATGGTCCTGGATCCACCCTGATTCATGGCAAAACAGAAAACCGGCAATCACCCTGGCGCTCCACGCATGGCTCTTTTTCATCGCGTTCAATGGTGCTGTCATCTTTGAGTCCGGTCCCACTCGACCCGCAGGGATCCTTGTCACCGCTCTCCTTGCAGTGCTTGCGTGGCGACGGCTGCGGCAGGTGAAACCGGTAAAACAACTGAACAACTGAAAAACGGAATCACAGAAGGCACCCGTCCGCAGATCGCGATCGATTTTCTTTGGCATTCTGCAGGACCGCTAAGTGGACAGTGCCAGGTTCGAAGTTCCGTTGGTCCGTCCCTGATGGTACAGCACTTCGAAAACACGGATTCGTTCTGGTATCGAACAACGTTTTTGTCACCTCTGCGATTCATCCGTGTGATCCGTGCTATCTGTGGTCAAAATGCGAGCGTGTTTTTGAACCACGGATGACACGGATGACACGGATTTGAAGGATCAAGTCACAGCTACCGGGGCGATTGAAGCTGGAGCAGCTGAGCCAACGCGACGGTGTCAAGTGAAGTCCTGCTGCCTTTGCGATTCCTTTC